>CAJUJV010000132.1 GCA_910586845.1 uncultured Hungatella sp. | reverse complement strand
AAAGGAGGAAGCAACATGAAGAGACAGGTATTATGTGTATTAACGGCGGCGATGCTCACGGCAGCCATGAGCCTGACCGGCTGCGGGAGCGGTACGCAGTCAGAGGGCACCGATGCCGGGCAGAGCGGGGAAGCTGCTGCATCTGCCGGGACCGGAGAACAGGACAGAGAGATAAAGACGCCCCGGGAGCCCGGGAACGAGGAGGAGACCATGACATCAGATCAGAAGACGAAGGATAGTGCCATCCTTGTGGTAAGCTTCGGGACAAGCTATAACGACAGCAGAGACATTACCATCGGAGCGGTGGAAAAAGCCGTCGCCGAAGCATATCCTCAGTATGAAGTGCGGAGAGCGTTTACGGCTCAGACCATTATAGACATTCTGAAAAAAAGGGAAGGGCTTGAGATCGACAACATGACTCAGGCGCTGGACCGTGCAGCGGCAGACGGGATCAAAAAACTGATCGTGCAGCCGACTCATCTCATGGATGGATTTGAATACCATGATATGGTGACAGAACTGGAAGAATACAGTGATCTGTTTGATCAGATCGCTGTGGGCAAACCTCTTCTGTCTGATGAGGAAGATTTTAAGGCCGTGGTCAGAGCCATCACTGACGGGGCCGGTTCCTCTGATCAGGAAGATACGGCTATGGTCTTTATGGGGCACGGCACGGAAGCGGAATCGAACCGGGTATACAAAAAGCTGCAGAATACTCTGGCTGAAGAGGGGTTTGACAATTATTTTATCGGCACCGTGGAGGCGGAGCCGGATCTGGATGATGTGGCAGCGGCACTGAGAGAAAAGGGCGTCTATAAAAAAGTGGTGTTAAGACCGCTTATGCTGGTGGCCGGAGATCATGCCAACAATGACATGGCCGGAGACGAAGAAGACTCCTGGAAAACGGTCCTTGGCGCAGAAGGCTATGAAGTGGAGTGCGTGCTTCAGGGCCTTGGGGAACTGAAAAGCATCCAGGATCTCTATGTGGACCATGTGCAGGCTGCCATAGAAAGTCTGGAACAGCCATGACACAAAACTGGATCTGTATTTTTGCGGCCATGTTCATGGCGGCGGCTTCTCCCGCCGGGTACGCGCAGACACAGGAGGTAGGGGTGGAAGGAATGATCCCGGTCTGCGGAGAGGATGTAGAAGACGGAGTTTATGAGGTGACGGTGGAATCCAGCTCTTCCATGTTCCGGGTGGAGCATGCTGTGCTGACTGTGGAGGATGGGATCATGACGGCGGACCTTACACTCAGCGGAAAAGGATACAGGTATCTTTTCATGGGCACAGGAGAGGAGGCCCACGGAGCACAGGAGCCGGAATACATCGGTTACACAGAGGGCGAAGACGGAAAATATACCTACACTATCCCGGTGGAGGCCCTGGATCAGCCCATAGCCTGTGCGGCTTTCAGCAAAAAGAAAGAGAAATGGTATGACAGGCAGCTTTTAGTCCGGGCGGAGAGCCTTCCCCGGGAGGCCGTAAAGATCTCCCTTCCGGATTATGAAGCTTTGAGGAACGAGGAAAGAAATCAGCGGATCCAGGCCATGAGAGAGGCCGGAGAGGATGAAAGACAGGGATCTGAAGAAAAGGAAACCGGGAGAAAAGCGGCAGAACCGGCCCTGGCAGAGCTGGAAGACGGGGAATACAGGATCGATACGGAATTTCGGGGAGGGACCGGGAGGTCCCGGATCCTATCCCCCTCCACACTGATCGTGAGGGATCGAAGGGCCTGGGCCAGGATCCGGTGGAACAGCGGAAACTATGATTACATGAAGGTGGGAGAGGAGATTTTTTATCCGGAATACGAGGATGGCTGCTCCGTTTTTGAGATCCCTGTCACAGTGTTTGATCAGGAGATGGAAGTGATCGGAGACACTACGGCCATGAGCACCCCCCATGAGATATCATACAGGCTTACGTTCCGGCTGGGATCGGCCGTGTCCGGCTCGTCACCGGAACAGCAGGAGTTTCAGGAGCAGCCTTCCGGCGAAAAAGACGCCTCCCCGTCCGTGTATCTTTTGGCGGCGGGGCTGGCGGCGGCAGGAGCATGGTTTTTCCCCGGCAGAAAGAAAAGCGGCAGGAGAAGGAGGGGAGGATGAGAGGATTTCGAAGATTTTTTGCGGCCTGGGTTTTTCCCGTACTTTTTCTCCTGTCCTGTCAGAACGGTCCCTCCGGTTTACCTGGGGATCCCGGGGCTGTCAGTCCGGATCTGACTTACACTCACAGTATGGAGCTGCGGTATGCAGAAAAATTTACGGTGGACTACTATGAAGGAGGATATGGCCTGCTGACCGTGGATGGAGACAAACGGTTTCTGGTAGTCCCCGG
>CAJUJV010000131.1 GCA_910586845.1 uncultured Hungatella sp. | reverse complement strand
TTTTTCCTCCTACTATATGTTTAATGTCCGCCTAATTACCCGTCCCCCCGGGAACCATGCAGCCACTGAAAAACGCTCTGATCTGCTCTACCACCGATTCAGCGGAATCTTTCACGAGGAAATAATAGCCATTCATCATCTTGATCTTCGTTTCGGGTATTGACTCCATGGACTCAATCTGAAATATATTCAAATACAGCACTTCACCGCTTAAACGTGTCACCCTTATCATTCTTTTTCCTCCGCCATCATTCGTCTGGCTCACTCCACTTTCCGGGGAGAGGCCGTTTCTGTCCCGGCCTCTGTCCCCGCTGATTCTGTCTTTCCGTGCTTTGCGGGCTCTGTCCATTATCTTCTGGTCATTGCTTTTACGCCATTTCATATTATCTACCTGGATATTGATTGATTACCGCTTCATGGATACCAGATCCTGGAGCATCTCGTCGCTGACGGTGATCATCTTGGAGTTGGCCTGGAAGCCTCTGTGGGTGGTGATCATATCCGCGAACTCTTTGGCGAGGTCTACGTTGGAGGCCTCGATGTAGCCGGTCATCAGAGTGGCCGTGCCCGCATCGCCGGGCTTGCCTGCGGCTACCTGGCCGGCGTTGTCATTGGCGTTGGTCGTATAGTAGTTGCCGCCTGCCTTGGTAAGACCGTTGGGGTTCTGGAAGGTGGCGATGGCCAGCTGGCCGATCTCAATAGTTTTCGATTCTTTTTTACCACCATTTTCAACCGTAACTGTTGCCGTAATCTTTCCCATAGCATTGACTTCAATGGCTGTGGAAAGAACAGGAGTACCTGTATCACCAAACGTAGCGCCCGTATCAGTCACTGCTGTAGGAAGGCGCAATGCCTCCAATTTAGTATCAAGTGTTCCTTTGTTATCCGTAGCTCTGTAACCATATACAAAATTCTTATTAGCATCAACAATATAACCGTTACTATCCACCATAAACTGGCCTACTCTGGTATAATTAAAATTCGCTCCTTTAAGATTAGCTGAATCTACAGTGGTGAGTTTTTTATTTTGAGGACTGGTAATAAAGAATCCCTCGCCCTCAATGCTGGCATTAAATCCGCCTACATAAGTCGGCGTACTGGATGTCATATCCATGCCGATGCTGCCCATCAACGTACCATAACCATACTGAGCCGCGTTGGTACCACCGGCTGTAGCTCCATTCGTAGCATCAGACGCACCGCCTGTAGAAGCCGTGGAAGTCTGATACATGGCCTCCTTGAAGGTATAGGTCTGAGCCTTATAACCGAATGTATTCACGTTTGCGATGTTATGGCCTACCACGTCCATCTTGTTCTGATGGGCCCGAAGCCCTGCTACTGCTGAATCCATTGCTCTTAACATAATGATTTCCCTTTCTCTGTCCCTCCCCCTGTCAGTCCGGCAGGGGGATCTGCATCCTCACACGAGGTCCTGCTACATAAGGACAGCACTGTCAATATTAGTAAATACCCGCTCCTTCATGTCGCTCTGGGACATGGTGGTGACTACGGTGTTGTTGGGCACGTTGACGATAAAGATGCCCTGAGCTCCGATGACGGCCACATCCCTGGCCCCCTTCTTCCTGGCGCCTTCCACGGCGTGCTCCAGATCGCTCATGAGCTGATTGTCAACGGCGATGCCTCTCTCATTCATACGTTTGGCGGCGTGTTTGGAAAAGTTCAGGCCCTTTGCCTTCTCCTGGAGAAGCGTCTGAAAGCCTGCCTGCTTTCCCTCCGTCCCAGGTGCTCCGGCATTCTGACCCGGGATACTTACCGGCCTGTTGTCAACAAAGCCAATTCTGTTCATATCCATACGTTTCCCTCTTTCCAAAGGCCTCCTCCCGGGAAGCCTAAATCAGCGCCGTGCCGACGTCTGCCTCGTCAGGTCGTCTCCGGTTCCTTGGGCTCTTCCGGATCTTTCGAGTCCTCTCCGCCCTCAGTGCCATCCGGGTCCTCCGTCTCCGGCTTCTTAAACGGATTGGGAACCCGTCCCATGCCTACCAGATGAGTCAGAGTGTATTTTTTGTCGTCCCCCTCGATCTTGATGGTAGGATCACCGGTGGTAAAGTTCACCCACTCCACCTTAGCATATTTTACATCGACTGGCGTCTCCTGTCCATAGGAATTTTTTTCTGTGACCGCCATAGTCACTTCCTGGCCTACCAGACTGGCTGCATAGGTCTGGGTATTGACTGCAGTGGAATTCTGCATGGTCTCGGTCATGGTGGTCAGAGACTGTACCATGGCCATCTGGGTCATCTGAGCCATAAGCTCGCTGTTGTCCATGGGATTGGTCATGTCCTGGTTCTGCAGCTGAGCCGCCAGAAGCTGGAAATAACCGGTCATAGACAGAGTGTTCTTGTCATTGGCACTGGCACTGTAAGCTCCTGTGGTATAGGGGCTGCTGGTTCCGCTGACTGATATCGGATCTGCCATAATTCTCCTTCTTTCTCTTAGATAAGTCCCAGTCTCAGCTGCTGGGCAAAGGACTCCGTCTCGTGACGGTCCTTCTCGCTGCCGCGGCGGTTTTCCTGACTCTGCTCCTGCCGGCCTCCGTGACTCGGGTTCTCCTGAGGATCCTGATTCTCTTTCTCAGGCGCCTGGGTATAGATGATGGTCTCCTGCCCTGTCTTCTCTTCCAGGATCGAAGCGATCTCCGATGCCTTCTGGCTCAGAAGCTCCAGAGTCCTGGGATTAGAGGCCAGGATGGATACTGCCGCCCGGTCCCCGTCGTAAGTCAGCCTGATGGTAAGTTTTCCAAGCGCGGCCGGTTCCAGCTCGATGACCATCTCCCGTCCGTTTCCGGGAAGTCTGGCTGCCAGCGT
>CAJUJV010000130.1 GCA_910586845.1 uncultured Hungatella sp. | reverse complement strand
CTCCCCGGACTATTACCACCCTGCCGGAACAGAACGAGGCCAGACAGGAGCTGATGCAGAGTCTGGCCCGGTACATGGAGGAACATTACCAGGAGAAAATCACCCTGGAAGACCTGGCCCGGTTCTCCCAGTACAACCGGACCTATATCTCCACATTGTTCAAGAATATGGTAGGAATCAATTTTTACGATTACCTGATGCGCATTCGCCTGAAATATGCCATTCTGGATCTTGCAGATGACAAGAAAAGCCTGACAGAGATCGCCCTGGACAACGGATTTTCCGACTTGAAATCCTTCAACAGCCGGTTCCGGGAGATCTGGAGAAAGACATCGTGATCTTAAGGCAGCCGGTGGAGAACATCTATCTGGCAGCTTCTGCCGTCATGGATATGTTTGTCTCCATAGATGCTCTCGATCATATCCGGTTCAGCAGCATAAAACCGGACGGGTGGTATATTCCGGAGGCAAGGGAGGCCATGGCCGTGGGCAGGATCCTCTATGCAGGCAGCTACAGCGCTCCTGATTACGAGAAGATCCTGGAAAGAGGGTGTGCTCTGGCCGTGGAGAACACCATGATCTATCACACTCCGGAGGTGAAAGAACAGCTGGAACGGTTGGGCATCCCTGTTCTGGTAGATTACTCCAGCTATGAGAGCGAGCCCATGGGCAGGACGGAATGGGTAAAATGCTACGGCCTTCTCACCGGGAGAGAAGAAGAGGCAGAGAAGATATTTGAGGATCAGGCCCGGAAATTTGAGACGGTAAAAGAGGCGGCATCCGATAAAGAAGGAGAGAGAAAGACCGTGGCCTTTTTCTATTTTACGGCTAACGGCGGTGTGAATGTGAGAAAATCCTCCGATTATCTTGCCAGGATGATCGAGATGGCAGGAGGTGCCTATGTGTTTGGGGGCACGAGAGAGGAAGAAAGCGCTTCTTCTACGATGACGCTGCAGATGGAAGAATTTTATAAGACAGCAAGAGAGGCAGATTATCTGATCTACAACAGTACTGTTGACAGAGAGCTGACTTCGGTAAAAGAACTGGTGGAAAAACAGGAACTGCTTACTAAGTTTAAGGCAGTACAGGAGGGAAATGTGTTCTGTACCAGAAAAAATATTTATCAGTCCTCCATGGAACTGGGGACGATCATGGATGATCTCCATAAGCTTCTCACAGGAGACTGGGAAGAAATGAGATACATTTACCGCCTTTTCGGCGGTCAGTCTGCGGAATAGGAAGGAGGGCTTTATGAAAAGAAGCCGCTGTGTGTGTGGATTTATGATTCTGGTCCTTCTTCTGTTTGCCTTTTTTGCGGCCAATATCTGCGCCGGCAGCGTCCGGGTTCCTTTGAGAGACGTGCTGGAGATCCTGCTGGGGAAGGAAAGGGAGGCCGTCTTCAGAGATATTGTAACGGAGATCCGTTTTCCCCGTGCCCTGTCCGCGGGGATTCTGGGAGGAGCCCTGGCGCTGTCCGGTTACCTGCTCCAGATCCTGTTTGACAATCCCATAGCAGGGCCTTTTACCCTGGGCATCTCATCGGGGGCCAGGCTTTCAGTAGCCCTGGTTATGGTGGTGTTTCTGGGAAATTCAGCAGAACCGGGATTTGGAGTGATGATCATGGCCGCCTTTGCAGGGGCCATGATCTCCATGGGATTTGTGATCCTCATGTCCAGGTTCATGGACTCTGCTTCCATGCTGATCGTCAGCGGCGTCATGATCGGTTACATCTGTTCGGCCATCACAGATCTTGTGGTGGCTTTTGCCGATGATGCGGATATTGTAAATCTTCACAACTGGTCGAAAGGAAGTTTTTCCGGAATCGGCTGGAGCCATGTGGCAGTCATGTTTCTGACCGTATCGGCGGCAGTTCTGGCGGTGTTTTTTCTGTCAAAACCCATAGGGGCCTACGGACTGGGAGAGGCCTATGCACAGAATCTGGGGCTGGATGTAAAGAAGTTCCGGATCCTTCTGGTCCTTTTGTCCAGCGCTCTTTCCGCATGCGTGACCGCATTTGCCGGGCCCGTATCTTTCGTGGGCATCGCGGTCCCTCATATGGTAAAATATCTGTTCCGGACAGCCAGGCCGGCAGTGATGATCCCGGCATGCTTTCTGGGAGGCGGAGTCTTCTGTCTGGGGTGCGATCTGCTGGCAAGGATTTTGTTTGCTCCGAGAGAGCTGAGTATCAGCACGGTTACGGCGGTGCTGGGCGCGCCTGTGGTGATCCTGATCATGGCGGGAAAAAAGCAGAAGGGGGACATAAGATGATGGGCTGCAGCATTTCCATAGAAGCCCTGACCGTGGGATACGGCGGGATTCCTCTTGTCAGAGAGATCGACATAAGACTGAAACAGGGGGAGATCCTGACTCTCATCGGTCCCAACGGAGCAGGGAAGACTACGGTGCTGAAAAGCATCATCCGGCAGCTGACTCCTTTAGGCGGTGCAGTCTGTCTGAGAGGAACACGCCTGGAACAGTTCAGTGACGGGGATCTGGCCAGGACCGTCTCGGCAGTCCTGACTCAGAGGCTGAAGACGGAGATGATGACCTGCAGGGAGGTGGCAGCTACCGGAAGATATCCTTATACGGGCAGGTTCGGAAGATTGTCGGCCCGCGATAAAAGGGCAGTGGAGGAGGCTATGGAACTGGTGGGAGTATCAGAGCTGGCTGACGTGGATTTTACGAAGATCAGCGACGGCCAGAGACAGAGGGTCATGCTTGCCAGGGCCATAAGCCAGGAACCGGAAATCCTCGTACTGGATGAACCGACCTCTTTTCTGGATATCCGGTACAAACTGGAATTTCTGTCTGCTCTGCAACAGCTGTCCAGAGAGAAGGGGCTGACCGTCATCATGTCCCTCCATGAGATCGACCTTGCTCAGAGGATCTCTCATAAGATCGCCTGCATCAGGGGAGATAAGTTGGATCGGCTGGGAAGTCCCGAGGAAGTTTTCACGCAGGGATATATCAGGGAATTGTTTCATGTGACAGACGGGGGCTGCGAGGAGAGGACAGGAGCCCTGGAACTGCCGGCGCCAAAAGGCTCTCCCCGGGTGTTTGTCCTGGGAGGAAACGGGACGGGGATCCCGGTTTACCGAAGGCTTCAGAGAGAGGGGATTCCTTTTGCCGCAGGTATCCTGTGGGAGAATGATCTGGATTATCCTGTGGCCTGTCTGCTGGCGGCGGAAGTGGTTCATGTGAGGGCTTTCGCCGGAGTCGGTGAGCAGGAGATGAGGCGGGCCAGAGAACTGATAGAGAGGTGTTCCCGGGTGATATGTACCCTGAAAAAGGAGGAGACAGGAGACTGGTACAGAGCAGAACTGTCGGAACTTCTGGCATATTCCGGGGAGGTTCACAGGGACGAAAAAGGGCTGTGACGGAGCAGATTTGCGTATTGTTGTTTCAGATGACGTGTGCTATAATGTATTGCGCCGAGTTTTGATTATATGATAGAAAGGGAAAATGTCAAGAGAAATGTATGACGAAATTGATTTAGATAAAATAGATATAACCGCAGAGCCGCCGGCAGAAGAACCCACCCGTCAATATTTCTTTATGGCAAAATGCCGGGAGTGGGTCCGGGACTTTGAAAGGAAAAACGGACGCTGTCCCACAGCTTCGATCCAGACCTTCGGCTGCCAGATGAA
>CAJUJV010000129.1 GCA_910586845.1 uncultured Hungatella sp. | reverse complement strand
GCTGAAAGACGGAGGGAAAAATCCTTCTTCAGAAGAGCTCAAAGGAAAATCCGCCTGGTTAAAAAGCTGAGTGTATTCTTCTACGGACAGGGAAGCTCTGTGAGCCAGCAGAGCCGTAGTCAGCTCGGAAGTGGACTGGTAAAACTGTACGTCGTCTGACATGACATAGCCGGCCATGGTATAGGCATCGGAGTAGTCATTGAATCCAAGACTTTTTGCCTGTTTGAGATCAATGGTGTTGGTATAAAATACATTTGTGGGATAGGCGCTGCCCTGAACCTGCATGGTTCCTTTATAGACGGCAGTCAGACGGCTGCGGTCTATGGAAATGACTTTGCAGGTGATGTCTATGGTCACAGGGTCGCCGGAGGTTACAGAACCGGAGATCGCTGTGGCATTGGTCAGAAGCAGCTTGTTCACTGATTCCTGAGTTTTCGGATCGCTCAGATTGGAGACTACCGGATACTGAATAGAGACAGAACCGTGGGAGGTATCCCGGAAGGTCTCGATCTCTGCCGATACGTTGGCAGACGGAACGTCAGAATCCTGGGAGGTTTCTGAGGAAGGGGCGGCAGTAGTCACTTCCACGGCGGTCGTGGTGGGAGCCATGGTCTCCTTCTGAGCTGCGGCTGTGGTGTGGATGCCGGACAGGTCAAGCTCTTCATGCTTTTTCGTGCAGCCGAACATCATCACCGATGAACTGAATACCAACAGAGGCAACAGATAAGTTCGCTTCATAGGGCTTCTCCTTTGTGCAGCAGAATAGTAAATGATATCTGGCATCATTTCTTTTGAAATTATAGCACAGATCGACCAAAGCCGCAAGGCTGGTATGGACAGGGCGTAAAGAGTGCAGCTTCGTTACGTTCACAGGGTACCTGTGAACAGTAACCTTCGGATAACCGCTTACATATGATTTACAGAAGGGATAAGATCATGGAATACAGTCAGAAGAAACAGAGAAATACGGGATTGTTTGCATTTTTTATCAGCGGGATCTGTTCCATCAGTGCCGGCGTGGTGGTCAGTATTCTCCAGGAAACCTATGGGTTTGCTTACGGTTTTACGGGAACGCTTCTGTCCATGATGAGCATTGGCAATCTGACAGCCGGATTTGCCGCAGGTATGCTGATGGGAAGACTGGGCATGAGAACGACCATGGTGATCCTTACAGCCGGCTACAGTGCAGGATATCTGGCTATGGCTGTGTCAGGGTATCCGGCAGTTCTGGCGCTGGCATTTTTGGGAGTAGGAATCGCAAAGGGAAGTACCACCAACTGCTGTACCATCCTGGTGGGGGAAAATTCACGGGACAGGACCAAAGGGCTTAATATCATGCATGGCTGCTATGCCATGGGTGCTCTTTTATGTCCCTTCTTTATCTCCGCGGCTCTGAGACAGGCGAACAGGATTCCGCAGATCTTTCTGGCAGTCTGCGGCCTGTTTTTGTGGGCGGCCTTCTGGCAGGTGCCTGCCGGGAAAAAGGGAAAACATTCCAAAGAGCAGGGCAGGGACTGGGATTTTCTGAAAAGCAGGAAATTCTGGCTTCTCACGGGCCTTGTTTTCTGTCAGAATGCGGCGGAGACCAGTGTGACAGGCTGGCTCGTCACATACTTTAAGGGAAGCGGTATCATTACGGGGTCCCTCAGCACTTATACGGTCACGGTTATGTGGGGAGCTACCCTGGTCGCCAGAGCACTGATCGCTTTTGTCATACCTCTGAAAAATCCATATTCCGCCATGATAAAAATGAGTGCTTTCTGCACGGTTTTCTATATCGGCCTCATACTGGCGGGAAGTCAGACAACGGCAGTGGCACTGTTGTTTGCCTTTGCCTTTTCCATGGCAGGGATGAATCCTACGGCGGTGGCCAGCGCCGGGAAGATGACCAGCGTCACCAGCATGGGGATCATGCTTCCGGCTGCCAGCAGCGGGGCGATCCTGATGCCCTGGATCATTGGACTGGTGGCGGAACGGTTTGGCATCGCCACGGGTATGGCTGTCAATATTCTGCCCTGTACGGTAATGCTTTTACTGAGCGTGGCGGTGAAACGACTCACTGAGATGGAACCGGTATGAAAACAGGGACAGTTACGGCTTGACAGGACCAAAAGGTTATATTAAACTTTTCTTATGTAACAAATACATATTGAGGGGAGAGAAGACTATGAGTTTTCCAAAAGGTTTTTTGTGGGGCGGAGCAGTAGCCGCCAACCAGTGTGAAGGTGCCTGGCTGGAGGATGGAAAGCAGCCCAATGTCACTGATGTTTTAGTGGGGATCATGTCCCGGGAACCGGGGATCAAATGGAACGAGGACACAAAGAAATATGAGATGTGCCTTGACCCCAACAAGAAGTATTTAAGCCATGAAGGAATCGATTTTTATCACCGCTACAGAGAAGATCTGGAGTTGATGGCAGGCATGGGATTCAACTGTTTCAGGACCTCTTTCGCCTGGGGCAGGATCTTCCCCAACGGAGACGAGGAGACTCCCAACGAGAAGGGACTGGAGTTCTATGACAAGGTTATCGATACCATGCTGGAGCTGGGCATGGAGCCCGTGATCACCTTAAGCCACTATGAGACGCCTCTTCACCTGGTGACAGAGTACGGCGGATGGAGCAACCACAAGCTGATCGAGTTCTGGAACCGGTATGTAAAGACCGTGTTTGAGCGCTACAAAGGCAGGGTAAAATACTGGCTCACCTTTAACGAAGTGAACAATCTGCTGCGCAATCCTCTGGTGGCAGGCGGTGTTCTGGCCACGGATCCGGCGGACAAGAATGATCCCATCGGCTCCACCACGGAGAAGGAGAAATGGCAGGGCTACTACAACATCCTGGTTGCCAATGCCTGGACGGTGAAGCTGTGCAAGGAGATCGACCCAGAGGCCAAGGTAGGCTGTATGATGACCGCATCCAGCGTGGCCACCTATCCATATAACTGCGATCCGGACAATGTCATGGGAGCCTATGAGTCCGTGCGCATGGCCAACTTCTATTTCGCGGATCCCTTCTGCCTGGGAATCATCCCGGGTTATGTGAAGCGTATCTGGAGAGAGCATGACTGCGAGCCGGTTATGAATGATGAGGAGATCCAGCTGATCAGGGACTATCCTGTATCTTATCTGTCCTTCAGCTACTATCGTTCTTCCACTTACGACAAAGAATATGCTCTCAGCGGAGACACAGGCGGACTTCTGGGCAAGGAGAATCCCTACCTTACTGGCTGCTCACCGGAGCCTTGGTGCTGGCCCATCGATCCCAAGGGTATCCGGTATGTGCTGAACGTGTACTATGACCGGTATCATCTGCCGCTGTTTATCGTGGAGAACGGAATCGGCCTGGACGAAAACCTGGATGAAAACGGCAAGATCGACGATCCTTTCCGCATGGAATATGTAGAAGAGCACCTGAAATATGTCCATGAGGCTATCCTTGACGGCGTCGAGGTTATGGGCTATCTGTACTGGGGTCCCATCGATGTGGTTTCCGCAGGAACCGGTGAGATGAGAAAACGGTATGGTTTCGTGTATGTTGACCGGTTTAACGACGGAAGCGGAACCCTGGAGAGAAAGATCAAGAACTCCTATTATCGGTATAAAGACATTATCGAGAGCAACGGAGAGATCCTGCTGGAGAAGTAATCAGGATTTGGAAAGCCATGCCCCACTGGTCAGGAAAGGGGGCATGGCTTTTTATGTACACGGGGCGGAAAGGAATATGGCCGCTAAAGCGGCCCCGCCCCGGCACGGCGAG
>CAJUJV010000128.1:3688-4237 GCA_910586845.1 uncultured Hungatella sp. | reverse complement strand
TTGCAGAATCTGCCTGGCGACATCATCGACAGGGCTTTTGACACCCGAATCTATCTAGGAAAGTGCGTACCGGCGCGAAAACCCGGCAGAGAAGGACTATTTGCTGCAGCACAGGAAAGGAGAGACCATTATGGCACATGACAGACAGACTGTCTGCATATATTATGTGGCGGCAGGACAGTGTAAGAAGGGCAGAGAGGCTTCCCACAGCCATTACTGCCAGAGATGTGATAAATACATGCCCAGGGCCAGAGTCCGGCATGAGAATCAGAAAAAGAAGAAGCTGGAAAAGATCAGAGAAAGGGAAATAAGAGAGACATGAAGATCGTAGAAGGAACTTATAATACAGCCAAGGTGTACACCGATGTAGTGGAAGATACAGCTCTGGCACAGATCAAAACTCTGTGCAGCCAGGAATATGCCAGAGGGTCCAGGATCCGCATCATGCCCGACGTCCACGCGGGGGCCGGCTGTACCATCGGCACTACCATGACCATAGGAGATGCGGTAGTACCAAATATGGTAGGCGTGGATATCGGATGCGGCATG
>CAJUJV010000128.1:0-3678 GCA_910586845.1 uncultured Hungatella sp. | reverse complement strand
CCGTGCGGCTGAAGAACCGGCATCTGGAGCTGGAAAAGCTGGATAAGCTGATCTATGCAAAGATCCCGTCAGGGTTCAATATCCGGGAGAAAGAACACAAGCTGAACGATGATATCGACCTTACAGAACTGCGGTGTCTGAGACCGGGGCTGATCAACCTGGACCGGGCGGTCAGATCCCTGGGGACCCTGGGGGGCGGCAATCATTTTATCGAGGTAGATAAGGACGAAGAGGGGACGCTCTATGTGGTCATCCACTCCGGTTCCCGCCATCTGGGGCTGGAGGTGGCCGAGTATTATCAGGAACAGGCCTACCGCTCCCTGAACGGCGCGTCCAGGAAGGATATCAAAAACCTGATCCAAGATTATAAGAGAAGGGGAAAGGAGAAAGAGATCGAGGCGGCGGTAGCCGGGGCAAAGGCCAGGAACAGGACGGATATTCCCAAAGCGCTGGCATACTGTCAGGGAGAACTGATGGAAGACTATATCCACGACATGAAGATCGTCCAGAGATTTGCCATGCTCAACCGCAAAGCCATGATGGACGAACTGATCCGGGGGATGAAGCTTAAGGTAGAAGAAGAATTTACCACCATCCATAATTATATCGATACGAACCAGATGATTCTCAGAAAAGGGGCGGTTTCGGCAGGAGCCGGAGAGACGCTGCTGATCCCCGTCAATATGAGAGACGGGTCCCTCATCTGCAGAGGAAAAGGCAATGAGGACTGGAACTTTTCCGCGCCTCACGGAGCGGGGCGTCTGATGTCCAGGCGCAAAGCCAGAGAGACTTACACGGTTTCTCAGTTTAAGAAGGAGATGGCGGGGATCTATACCAGCTCGGTCAATGCACAGACGCTGGATGAATGTCCCATGGCTTACAAAGGCATGGAAGACATCGTGGAGAATATCGGCGATACGGTGACCATCGAAAAGGTGATAAAACCTGTGTATAATTTCAAGGCAGGGGAAGAGTAGGATGGAAAAATAAAGTAGACTTTTTCGCTCGTGCCCTTTCTGTATCCGTTTGCCTGATTTCCGTAGAAAAAATCGTTAAAATCAATGGTTCTTCTTTTGTAAATAATATAGCATAAGTGAGCGAAAAAGTCTGATTTTTCACTCAAAAGGCCAGACGGCAGGAATCTATGGTTCCTGCCGCTTTTTAGTACATGGAGGGCGGAGTGGAGCATACCGCTAAAGCGGCCCGCTCCGGCCCTGCTCGATTGTGATGCCGTAAACCTGTGAGGGAGAGGAGCATGACAGATGGAAGAGTATGGAGTATTTCTGATCTCATTGTCCTATACAGAAGAAGGGCAGCTGAGGGGACGGCTGAAAACTCTGTCCGATGAGGAAGATTATGAATTCGGAGATCTGGCGGAAGCGGTTCTGAAGATAGAGGAACTTCTGGACCGTCAGATGGGCTCCAGATCTTCCCCCCTGAGACAGTTTGATGAGACAGGGGGGATAAAAAGGGGTGCATACCTGCCGGCTTCAAAAGGAAAAGGGCCGAAGAACCAGTTCTGTATCCGGATCTATTACCGTCAGCACGAGAGCTGGCAGGGAGAGATCCGATGGCAGGACGGGGAACAGAGGATGTACTTTCACAGTGTGCTGGAACTGCTGAAGCTCATAAAGAGCGCAGCCGTTATTCCACAAATATGACCTTGCCGATTCGCTGGATATCCCTGGGAGGAACCGGGGCCGGATAGCCCAGAGCGGCGATGCCGTATGCCGCATGATCGTCGGGGATCCCGAAATCCCGGAGCATCTGACGGACGGCAGGGTCGTCGCAGGCATCCCGCAGCTGGTTGATCCAGACGGAACCGATGCCGAAGGAGTGAGCGGCCAGGAACATGTTCTCCAGGGCGCAGGCGTTGTCATCGATGCCGAAGCGGGCCTCCCGCAGATTTGATGTGATGACGATGACCTGAGGGTCATACATGTTGTAATTGTCCCGGTTAAGAGCCTTGCCTATGGCGGCAGCCAGTTCCTGGATCTTTGTGCGGCTGCACACGACCGTAAACTGCCAGGTCTGGCGGTTCATGGCACTGGGAGCATATTGAGCGGCTTTGAGGATCTGATCCAGCTCGTCTCTGGGGATCTCCCGGTTCTCAAAAGCGCGGACGCTTCTGCGGGTCAGCAGATTTTCCATAACAGCGTTCATATGATTACCTCCTTATTTAGACTGCTGTTATTATTGTAACCTGAATCAGAAAAAAAGCAAGAGGTGAAACACCATGTTTGTACATATGCTCGGAGTGCCTTTTTACGTCTGTACAGACGAGACACAGGAGATTCACGAGATCTTCACGTCTCCCATGCTCCGCAACCGTTCTGTCAAACTGCTCCGTCTTCTGGCCTGTCTTCTGTATCACCACGGAGAAATGATCGACCGGTCCCGTCTTCTGACCATGCTCTACGGAGAGGACCATGAGGAGACGGCGTGCAATAATCTGAGGGCCGTAATCTTCCGGCTGCGCAGGATTCTGGAGAAGCTGGGACTGCCGGAGGGAAACTATATCTTAAGCCGCAAGGGGACCTACGGTTGGAATGAGGAGCTTTGTCCCTTAAAGATCGACGCGGAGCTGTTTACAGTCCAGGCAGAGAGGGCTCTTGCCATGGAAGATGAGATGACGGAAGAGAAGATAAAAGCCCTGAAAGAGGCGGTCAGCCGCTATGAAGGCAGTTTTCTTCCTCTGTTTGAAAATGAGACCTGGGTGATCCAGGAGGAACTGAGATACCGGGAACAGCTGGGAGAATGTATGGAGGCTCTGTACCTGCTTCTGGAAAATGAGAACAGACAGAGGGAGATTCTGCCTCTCTGCACCGGCCTGCTGTCAATGATGCCTGATGAGAAATGGTATCTCCTTCAGATCAGAGCATTTCTCTCCATGAAAGAACCGGCCATGGCCAACTGCATCTACGAAGAAGCCGTAAAAGTCATGGTAGACAGTCTGGGAAGGCGGCCGTCGCCGGAATTTACCAGGATCTTTCAGAGTGTGAACAAGAGTCCGGAGAAATCCCTGGAAACCATCGGGGAGATCCGAAAAATGCTGGCAGACAGAGAAGTTCCGGGCAGAGCCTATTACTGCAGCTTTCCCAGCTTTATTGATGCCTACCGCATATCCGGCAGACTGATGCAGAGGAACCGAAGCCTGTCCTTTCTGATATTATGTACTGTGACCACTTCTGACGGACACATCATAGAAAATAAAGGTAAGCTGGAGAAACTGTCAGGCCAGCTGAAGGAGGCGATCATGGAATCAGCCAGAAGTTCTGACATGATGACGCGCTACAGCATGTCTCAGTATCTGCTGCTGCTCAATGGGATCACCAGGGAGGAATGTCCTCTTGTCACGGGACGGATCGATCAGAAGTTCCGGCAGGCCGCCGCTTCCCCCAATTATATGATCAGCTACTATATCTCTTCCGTAAAAGATGTGCCTCCCCTTTCGGCCATCACAGAATATCGGAAGGATGGGGAAGCCGGGGAACAGGCAGGGCGCGGAGTATGAAAAAGATCAGAAATCCTGTCCTTGCATTCTGTCTGGCCCTGGGGATCTTTCTGGCTCTGGCAGCTGTAAAAGGGTTTTATCCCTTCGGGGAGTTTTCCATTCTTCAGATTGATCTGTTTCATCAGTATGCTCCTTTTCAGGAGGAACTCAGGAGCCGTATTCTG
>CAJUJV010000127.1 GCA_910586845.1 uncultured Hungatella sp. | reverse complement strand
TCCAGGGGCATGTTGGGAAGAAAATGCACCGGGGAATTTTCATACACCTGCCCGTTCATAAACCCGTCGAAGCCGTAGTCCGCAGTGTAGATGCCGCTGAGGGCAAGCAGGCCGTCGAACAGGTCCGGGCGGCGGAAAAACAGAGTGGCAGCGTGGGTGGCGCCCAGGCTGCATCCGAAAGTGATGATCCCCGGATAACCGTTCCAGCCGTTGCGTTCATTGACCATGGCTCTGATAAAGGGCACCATCTCGTCGGTAATGTATTTCACCCACTGTTCATGGCGCCAGATACGCCAGCCGGGATCTCCTCCCTTGTTGGACCAGGTCTCCTGATCCATGGTGTCGATGGCGAACACCATAACCTGACCGGATTCGATCCAGGGGGACCAGACATCGGCCATGTGATAATTTTCAAAGTCAAAGAAACGTCCATCCTGGCAGGGAATAAACAGGACCGGCCGCCCCCTGTGGCCGTAAACCTTGCATTCCATGTACCTGTCCAGGGCAGGACTGTAATCCCTGAAATACTGAACTTCCATAATCATTTCCTCCTGTCTGTGCTATTCCGTTCTGTCTTATCCGAGATCATATAAAAATGTCTCCATAAAAAACGGGATCTGTCTTTCCCAGCTGGCCTCGCAGTGGGTGCCGCCGGGGATGATACGGCAGCTGACATAGATCTGCCGCTCCAGAAGGAGGGAGGTGATCCTGCCGAAACTGCGTATCATATTTGCGTGATTGTGCAGTTCCTGAGAGCCGTAATCCATGTAAAGAGTGGTGTCCGGGTGAAGCCTGGCATGACGGATAAGATGGGAAAGCCGTTCCGGATCCACCCACAGGGACGGAGACAGCGCAGCCGCTTTTGAAAAGTAGCGGTTATACTCCAGAAGAGCATAAAGGCTCATGAGTCCTCCCATGGAGCTTCCGGCGATAAAAGTATGCTCTCTTCCGGGAAGGGTGCGGACGGTGCTGTCGATCTCAGGCTTAAACTTGTGGATAAGCCACTCCATGGTGATCCTGCCCCAGCCGGGGATCTGTCCGAACTTGGAATCACGGAACGTATAAGGCGAATATTCTTTCAGCCTTCCGTGGTCCGGACTGTGGTTGCACTCCACGGCCGCGATGACCAGAGGGATACGGCTCTCATCCATAAATTCCTTCATACCCCAGCTTTTCCCGTAGGTGGCGTCGGAATCGAAAAATACGTTGTGCCCGTCAAACATATAAAGAACGGGATAACGTTCTTCCGGGGTATCGTCATAATAGTCGGGAAGATAAAGGTAAGCCCGGCGGGTTTTGGTGCCCGTCAGCTCGGGAATGGTGATATTCCACTTCTTTACCATACCATAAAGTCCTCCATTCTGTACATTCTGCGCCTGTTATCCTGTATTTCTGTCTGAGACAGAAGATCAAGTTTTAATATAGCATAACAGAGGGTAAATATCAAGATTTGATTTAACAATGTAATAGTTTAAAGTGACAGGAGATTCTGCCGGAGTGTGCCATAAACTGACAGCGGCAAAGAGAATAGATTTTCTGCCGGTTTTCCACACTAGGAGTACATACGACGGTTTGGAAGGTACAGGTGAGGCAAAATGGAGATGAGCAAAAAAACGATAAAATGCATAAAAACCGGGGTCGTGGCCGGGGCGGTATACGGGATCTTCCGTTATCTGCTGCCTCTGGCCGCCCCTTTTCTGTTTGCCTGGCTCACGGCTCTCGTTCTGAAGCCTTCGGCTTCTGCCATTGCAGGAAGATGCAGGATACGCTGGAGAAACAGGACTTACGGGATTCCGGCCGGCGTGGCGGGAGTGCTGGAACTGGCCGCGGTCACGGCGGCGGCAGCAGGCCTTCTCTATCTCGGAAGCCGGAGACTGTACCAGGAACTGTCTCTTCTGGCGGAACGTCTGCCCTGGTGGACAGAACAGATTGACCGCTATCTGACCGGGGCCTGCAGAAAGCTGGAGGGAGCGCTGTCGCTGAAACAGGATGCCATAGTCTGCATGGTCAGGGATATGATCAGAAGTCTGGGCGATACTCTGAAGCAGGGGTTCATGCCTTATATCATGGGAAATACGGTTCACATCGCCAGATCCTGTATCGATCTTTTTATTGTCACCATCCTGTATTTTGTGGGAGTCCTGCTGTTTCTCCAGGAGATGGACATGTGGAAGGAAAAAATGGAAGCGTCCATATACCATCAGGAATTTGCCAGGGTCATCGGACTGCTGCGCAGGGCGGGAAATGCCTATGTGCGCACTCAGGGGATTATCATGGTCCTGACCACGGTCATTTGCATGGCAGGATTTTTTCTTCTGGGCAATCCCTATTATATTCTGGCGGCAGCAGGGACCGGGCTTGTGGATGCCCTGCCGGTATTCGGTACGGGTACGGTCCTGATCCCCTGGGCTCTGTTCTGTTTTTTCAGGGGACAGTGGGGCAGGGGCATGGCAGTCCTGGGGATCTATGGGGCGTGTTATCTCCTGAGAGAGATCCTGGAAGCCAGGCTTATGGGCGACCGGGTGGGGCTGACGCCTCTGGAGACCCTGGCCTCTATCTACGGAGGACTGCAGCTGTTCGGGCTTCTGGGCTTTCTTCTGGGGCCTGTGGGCCTTCTGATCATCAAGGAGTTCGGGAGCGAAGGAGGAAATTAAGGAGGAAATCTATTGTCTGGAGGAAGAAAAAACTATATAATATGAGTAGTTTCCAGATGGTTCCTGCAGATAAAGGAGTGTTCCCATGTTTACCTATGAAGAGATCATGAGTCTCAACGAACTGGAGATGAATGTCTACCAGTATGTACTTAAGAATAAAGAGAAGACCGGTTATATGAAGATCCGGGAACTGGCGGAGGAGGCTCATGTATCCACCACCACAGTGCTGCGGTTCTGTAAAAAAATGGGATGCAGCGGCTATTCGGAATTCAAGGTTCAGCTCAAGCTGTACTTAAAGCAGCAGATCCGGCCGGAGACAGATATGGATCTCAGCAATCTTTCCGATTATCTGAAACGGTTTCAGACCAGGGAATATATGGCGACCATAGACCAGGCCGCGGATATTCTGAGAGAATCCTCCAATATTATCTTTATCGGCGTGGGCACCTCGGGGATGCTGGCCAAATACGGCGCCCGGTATTTTTCCAATGTGGGCTGGCTGTCTCTGTGCATTGACGATCCCTTCACTCCCGTGTTTGGCGAACACGGCGGAGAGACGGCGGTGGTGGCCCTTTCCGTATCGGGAGAGACGGAACAGGTGCTCAGCATGGCCAACGGGCTGAAGATAAAAGGCTGCCGTCTGATCTCCATCACCAACACTCCCGGCTGCACTCTGGCCCGGATGAGCGACTGCAACATCTCCTATTTTATGCCTGTGCGAAAAACTGCCAAATATTTCAACATTACCCTCCAGGCGCCGGTGGTGACCATCCTGGAGATCCTGGGAAACAAACTGTACCGGTTCTCGGCGGAAAGCGAGGAAAAGACAACGTGAAAAAACACGTTGTTTTTTTGTTGTAACATTTCACAATCATCGGTAACTGTTTTATTCTGCTGACAAAACAGAAGAAGTTTTCTATAATGTGTTTACAAAAATAAACAAAATGCCGTGAGATACAGCAGACTTTTTGGATATTACGTATATGGGATACAGTAAAACGGTCCGAAAAGCGGCCCCGCGGCAGAAAAGGAGGGTTCAATATGGGCTTTATGGAAACCATGCAGACGAAGATGGACGCCACATTTGTCCCGCTCGCTGCAAAACTCAACGGACAGCGCCATGTGGCGGCTGTCAGGGATGCGTTTACCCTGGCGTTCCCGTTGACTCTGGCAGGCTCCATCATCACGCTGGTGAACTTCGCGGTTCTGGATCCAGGAGGATTTATCGCCAAGATCCTTCATCTGGGAGACCTGATCCCCAACCTGGCGGATTACCAGAAGATCTTCACGCCGATCTTAAGCGGAACCAGCAACATCATGTCCTTGCTGATCGTGTTTCTCACCGCCTACAAGCTGGCGGAGGCCAATGAAGGAGACAAGCTTTTGTCCGCCCTGTGCGCCATCGGTACTTTTTTCATCATCTACCCCAGTTATGTGGCAAGCGACGCAGGCAACGCCCTTCCCATGACCTTTATGGGTGCCCAGGGTCTGTTCGTGGCCCTGATCGTAGGCCTGGCCGTAGGGGAGCTGATCCCTGCCATGGCCAAGAACAAGAAGCTGTGTATCAAGATGCCGGACTCCGTTCCACCGGC
>CAJUJV010000126.1 GCA_910586845.1 uncultured Hungatella sp. | reverse complement strand
GGCGGCTCCGGCAGCTCAGTCGTCAGGCGGAACCATGTCCCAGGAGGAGATCAATGCCATGCTTGCAGGAGCAGCGGCTCCCGTGCCTCAGCCCATGGCCGGTGCGGCACAGCAGGGACAGCCTTATTATCCCTATCCCCCTATGGGAACGGATCCCATGATGCTCCAGCTGTTCACACAGATGCAGCAGACGCAGCTGCAGATGATGGAGATGATGAAGTCGGTTACCACATCCCAGCATGGACCTGCCCAGCCTCAGAATCAGCAGTCCGGCGGCAATACTATCATCCGCCCCATGGCGGCTCCCTCTGTCCACGACGAGGCGGGAGAAGGAGAAGAAGAGAAGACCAACCAGGAGATGCTGATGAAGGTGCCGCTTGAGATTTCTGTGGAGATCGGACGGACGAAGCGGCTGGTCCGGGATATTCTGGAATTTACCCAGGGTACTCTGGTAGTTCTGGACAAGATGGCCGGAGAACAGGTGGATCTCTTCGTCAACGGACAGTGTATCGCAAGAGGGGATATTGTTGTCGTGGAGGACAACTTCGGCATTCGTATTACAGAGATCGTTACGAGGGAATTGAACCCGGAAAGCTTATAGAATGGGAGATCTGACTTTGTTTCGGGGGGTACTGACGGTACTCATCGTACTGCTGCTCGCATACTGGTGCAGCCGTGTGCTGGCCAGACAGTGGGTGAAGACTTCCGGTTCGGCAAATCTGCATGTGGTTGAGCAGCTGCAGATTGGTCAGAACCAGAGGATCCTTCTTTTAAAGATAGGGGAGTCCAATTATCTGATCGGCGTCAGCCAGGCCGGGATTCAGTTTCTGGCGGAGGTAAAGGGAGATTTTGAGACGGAGGCTGTGGAACCGGTACAGGGTACAGCGGTGCAGCTTCCTTTTCGGGAGATCCTGGACAGACTGGGCGGCGGTCAGAAAAAGAAGGGAGAAGACCAATGAGTGACCTTCTGACACAGTTGAACGGCGGGAGTGTTCCTACCCTGGATATCTTTGCGGCGCTGCTGCCGTCCATTGTAGTGATGATGACCTCCTTCACCAGGACCATCATCATCCTGTCCTTTACAAGAAACGCAGTGGGTGTACAGCAGGCTCCGCCCAACATGGTGCTGGTAGGCATCGCCATGTTCCTTACCTTATATATCATGAGTCCGGTCATCAGCCGGATCAATGAGGAGGCTTATGAGCCTTATATCAGGGAAGAGATATCCCAGGAGGAGGCGGTGGAGCGGATGATAGAGCCTCTGAAGGAATTTATGGTCCGCAATACTTACAAGAGCACTCTGGATAATTTTGTGAGGATGTCCAATACTACCATAGAGGAGGAAGCCATTGATTATCCTCTCACGGTTCTTGTGCCTTCTTTTATGACCAGCGAGCTGAAGAGGGGGTTTGTCGCCGGATTCCTGATCTATCTGCCGTTCCTTCTGGTAGATATCATCGTGTCCACGACTCTGATGTCCATGGGTATGGTGATGCTGCCTCCGGCTATGATTTCCCTGCCTTTCAAACTGCTGCTTTTCGTGACAGTTGACGGGTGGGAACTTTTGTTTTCCAGTATTATACAGA
The DNA here is from genome assembly GCA_910586845.1 of uncultured Hungatella sp. GTDB lineage: Bacteria > Bacillota > Clostridia > Lachnospirales > Lachnospiraceae > UBA3402. The sequence goes on along the minus strand of CAJUJV010000126.1, from coordinate 2,754 downwards.
GTTTTCATTAACAGGAGAGTAACCTATGACAGAATTGGAAATCCTCGATGTGATGTACCAGACATTCCAGACCGCCGTAAGGCTGTGTATGCCTTTTCTGCTGGTCAGTATGGTGGTAGGCGTGGTGATCGCCATCTTTCAGGCGGCTACCCAGATCAACGAACAGACTATGACCTTTGTTCCCAAGTTCCTTTCTATTCTGGTGGTTATGGGGCTTCTGGGAACTTCCATTCTGTCTACTCTGCAGGAATTTTTCCAGCATATGCTGGTTCTGATAATAGGGAGTTAACATTATGTTCATTTTGTTTGCCCTGGTATTTATGCGGATGACAGGAGCAGTGATGTTCAACCCCGTGCTGGGCAGGACCAATATCCCCAATGCCTATAAAGGGGCTCTGATCTTCATGCTGACCCTGATGCTGTATGTGGCGGCAGGAGGCGTTCTTCAGCATGAGCCCGGAACTATGGTAGAGTTCGGAGTCATGCTGGTTCAGGAGCTTTTTGTCGGATTTGTTCTGGGATTTTCCATGGAACTTTTTTTTATGGTGGTCCGGTTTGCCTCATCCATCATGGATCAGACCATGGGACTGTCCATGGCTCAGGTCTATGATCCCACTACCAGGACGCAGATGACGGTTTCTTCCGGTCTGTATTATGCCTTTCTGTTTATGCTGTTTATGGCAGTGGATGGGCATGTGCATCTGATCGGGTTGTATTTTACTTCAGCCAGGCTCATCCCTTTCGGAAAGGTTCAGTTCCGGCCGGAGCTGTATGAGATGATTCTGGAGCTTTTTAAGAGCAACATCGTCATGGGCCTTCAGTTCGCGTTTCCCATCATCGCTATGGAGCTGGTGACGGAGGCGGCTGTGGGGATTCTCATGAGGATGATTCCTCAGATCAACGTGTTCGCAGTGAATTTTCAGCTGAAGATCGCTGTGGGCATGATGATGTTAGTGTATCTGTTCAGCCCTATGGCGGATCGGGTGCACGTCATTTTGAGAGACATGTTTCTCTATATGGAACGACTGCTTGTACTGATGAGATGACCTGAGACTTTTGAGGAAGAAGGGAGTGGTGGAGATTGGCAGAGTCTAACGGACAGGAAAAGACCGAACAACCAACCGGGAAACGACTCCGGGAGGCAAGAGAAGAAGGTAATATCTTCCAAAGTAAAGACGCGGTTACAGTCGTGATGCTGTTCGGCGTGTTCTGGATGGTCAAAAAGATGCTTCCTTTTATCTATGAGACTGCCAGAAACTGTGCGATTCATCTCTTTTCCATGGCATTGACAGACAGGCCCCTGGATGCTTCTGCCCATATCTTCGCCTATATGGTTGCAGCGATGCTGAAATGCGCCCTGCCCATTCTCCTGGTATCCATGATCCTGGGGATCCTGGGACACGGGATTCAGACCCGCTTCAACGTCAGTTTCAAGATGCTGAAACCCAAATTCAGCAAGATGAACCCCATAAACGGAATTAAAAGAATGTTCAGCATAAAAAAGCTGGTAGACCTTGCCAAAAATCTGATTAAGATTGCACTGCTTATCGCTTTGTTGTATAATCTGTTACAGGCGGACTTAGTCTACATGGCAAGGATGATCGACATGAACCTGTATGTGTCGGCCGGCCGTATGCTGGAGATGGTGTTTGATCTGGTGGTAAAGGTGTGCATTGCCTTTACCGTTGTTGCATTTTTGGATTATCTCTATCAGAGATGGGATCATGCCCAGAATCTGAAGATGACCAAGCAGGAAGTAAAAGAAGAGTATAAGAATACGGAGGGAAATCCGGAGATCAAGGGCCGGATCCGGAAGATCCAGAGGCAGATGGCCATGGCCAGGATGATGCAGAAGGTTCCGGAGGCCGACGTGATCGTAAAGAACCCGACCCACTTTGCGGTTGCCTTAAAGTACGACCCCGAGAAAAACGGCGCTCCCGTGGTCCTTGCCAAGGGTCAGGACCAGGTGGCTCTGCGTATCATAAAGACAGGGGAAGAACACGGAGTCTCCGTTGTGGAGAACCGGCCTCTGGCCAGGGCTCTGTATGCGTCCTGTGAGATCGACAGGGAGATCCCGGCAGAGTTTTACGGCGCCGTGGCGGAGCTTCTGGTGTACATCTACCGCCAGAATCACCGGGAAGACATGTTCCAATAGATGAAAGATTGACGGATGGAGTTTTTGCATGAAAAAGTTACTGAGCTATTCCATTGTACTGTTTGTACTGACCATTATACTGTTATTGATCATACCGCTGCCGGAAGCTTTGGTGGATGTGGCCATTATCATCAATATGTCCCTCTCTCTGATGATACTGATCATTACCATGACCATCAAGGACGCGCTGGAATTTTCCATATTCCCGTCCCTATTGCTGGTCACCACCCTGTTCCGCCTGGGAATCAATGTTTCCACGACAAGAAACATTCTTACCAGCTCCGGTTCATCGGGACAGATCATCAAGGCCTTCGGTGATTTCATCCTTCAGGGCAATGTAGTAGTCGGTCTTGTTATCTACATGATCATCGTGCTCATGCAGTTCCTGGTTATCACCAAGGGTGCGGAGCGTGTGTCCGAGGTTGCGGCAAGATTTACACTGGATGCCATGCCCGGTAAACAGATGGCCATCGATGCGGACCTTAACTCCGGCCTTATCGATGAGCAGGAGGCAAAGTTCCGCCGTGAGAAGATTCAGCGGGAGGCAGACTTCTACGGATCCATGGATGGTGCTACCAAGATCGTAAAGGGCGACTCGG
>CAJUJV010000125.1 GCA_910586845.1 uncultured Hungatella sp. | reverse complement strand
GGTTGCCGTGACTTCACAGATCCTTTGTATCTCCATCACTCTGAATAAGGGATATACGTACTTTTTAATTGTCTATACAAAATTATAGTGGCTTTTCCGGCTGATGTCAAGTATCAGCCGGTCTTCAGACGGAACTTCTGAGCCTCCTTGTCCGAGTCCACTTTCTCGATCATGGCTCCCAGGCCTCTGAGTTTTTCCTCAAAATGCTCATATCCTCTCTGAATATAGCCGATCTCATCGACTACCGTACAGCCGTCGGCCGCCAGGCCTGCGATCACAAGAGCCGCCCCGGCCCGAAGGTCAGGCGCATTGACAGAGGCCCCCGTAAATCCGCTGACTCCGTCGATGACGGCCACATTGCCTTCCACCTTGATATTGCTGCCCATACGTGCCAGCTCGTCCACGTATTTGAAACGATTCTCAAAAATACTTTCCGTCACAATGCTGGTGCCGCTGGCCAGAGCCAGGGTCACCGTCATCTGTGGCTGCATGTCCGTGGGAAATCCGGGATAAGGCAGTGTATTGATATTAGTGTGTCTCTGACGGGGCTTGCCCACGACACGTACCGCATCGTCAAATTCAACCACTTCGCAGCCGATCTCCAGCAGCTTGGCAGAAATGGCCTCCAGATGCTTGGGGATCACATTCTTCACGGTCACGTCGCCTCTGGTCACCGCTGCGGCGCACATAAAGGTTCCCGCCTCGATCTGATCGGGAATAATGGAATACTCTGTCCCGTGAAGCTTTCTGACTCCACGGATCCTGATGATATCCGTGCCCGCGCCCTTGATATTGGCGCCCATGCTGTTTAAGAAATTGGCAACATCCACCACATGAGGTTCTTTTGCCACATTCTCAATAATCGTCCGGCCCTCTGCCAGAGAAGCTGCCATCATAATGTTGATGGTGGCGCCTACGGATACCTTGTCCAGATACACATGAGAACCTACCAGATCAATGGCATGAGCCACCACGGCACCTCTCTCGATCTCTACCCTGGCCCCCAGAGCCCGGAATCCTTTCAGATGCAGGTCAATGGGCCTGCTGCCGATGTTGCACCCTCCCGGAAGAGGGACCTGAGCGCTCTTGTACTTGCCCAGGAGAGCTCCTATAAAATAGTAGGAAGCCCGGATCCTTCGTATATACTCATCATCTACAGATACTTCATGGATGTCTTTGGCGTTAATCTTTACAGTATGTCGGTCAATCCTTTCGACCCTGGCTCCGATCTCCTCAATGGCCTCAAGAAGGACATTGATATCCCTGACATCGGGAAGGTTCTCGATGAGAACATCCTCGTCTGTCATGATTGAAGCCGCCAAAATGCCAAGAGCCGCATTTTTCGCTCCACCGATAGTTACTTCCCCCACCAGCGGATTGCCGCCTCTCATAATATACTGTTCCATCCCACACCTCTATATTATTATTCTGTTACAAACTGTTTACATTTTTCTTTCGTTTAGGTAGATTATACCTTATAGAGGTGGCCACGTCAACCCACCGATAGAATTTGTTACCGTTTGTGTTACATGGCAGACCTATTCGCCCGGAGCCACGGCGCACAGAAAGTCATTTTTCCGGGCCTGAAAATAGGCGTTGCCGTCATTGAGTCCCATCTTCATGGTCTCGCCCGTATCCGGATAGAAAATGGATACATTGTACTGGTCAAACCCGTTCAGCAGTACATAGCTGCCGTCATCCGTGTAGGCCAGCACCGGATAGCCCTGGCCGATAAAGTACAGGACCTGATTCAGACTGCAGCCCCGGGCATCCAGCATCAGCACTCCCTCCCCTATCTCTGCAGCCTCTTTAAATGTGTCCAGGTTCTTGATGATGTCGTAGGCCGCTCTCTGGGGATCCCGTATCTGAGCCGTGCTTCCCCTGTCTACCCTATTCCACAGAATCCTCTGATTTCCGTCTGTCACCAGCCCCATCTCCTCATAGGCACTGTCTATGGCTTCCACAAAATCACCGAAGATACCCAGGAGCCGTCCCTGGCCGTAGGCGTAAAACCGCATGCCCGGTACGGAGACTTCCGACTGCAGATCCAGGATCTCCGAACTGTCGTAGGTGATCTGCCTGGCCGCCTCGGTCCTGATGGTCCTGCTGCTGCCTACCTCCGCGTCCAGCTGGACAAAATACAGCTTTCTGCGGATCTCCGAGGCAAACCAGCCGATGCCTTCCATATAGCTTTCCTCCGCCGGGGTGTTGCAGACAATGGTGTCGTCTTCCAGGTATGTGTAATCGTGATCCCCGCTTTTCCGGTACCGCTTCACATGAATCCGGGCGTTCTCCACCTCCACATCGGCGATGTAGTACCCCTCCCTCTCATACCGGGTCTGGATCTCCAGCTGATCATCCACGATCTCCAGTGCATACATGGGCAGTCCTTCCGTCCGCCCGTTAAGGATCCAGGTAGCCCCTTCGTCTGCCAGACCGTAGACAAAATCATCCTGAACAAAGCCGAGGCACTGGATCACCTTGCCTTCCGGTCCCCGGATCTCTCTGGTCACTCCCGTAACCAGATCAAAGATATGGATAATGGAGGACTGATATCGGTCTGTTCCCTCCTGCCAGGCGATCATCGCGCCGTCTCTGCTGACGGCGTAATGGCCCTCGGTCAGACCGTCGGCCACCACCATATACTCGTTGCTGGACAGATCAATACCGAAAACAGCCTGATCCTGAAACAGGTAGAGCATGCCTGACTGGCTGTAGTAGGACAGTTTCTCCATATCCAGACGGATCTCGTCAAAGGAATCGGCGGAAGGGATAAAAAACCTCTCCTCCACGGCGCCGGAAGCCTGATAGCGGAGCAGGCTGATCCCCTGGTTCCCTTCGTGACGTCCCCTGTTCATATAACCATAGACCATAAAATCCATACCGCCCTCATCGTTTACGACCACGATCTGAGCATTGTGCCGGTTATACTGACTCCTGCCGCTGAAATCTTCCTCGCTCCGGAAGGAAAAGATCTTCACGGTCCGCCCTTCTTTCTGGTCATAGCACCACACATCCCGGTTGAACACAAAACCCAGATACCGGCCGTTGGGGCTCTGCTTTACCTGAACTGCCCTGTCATTGCCTATGCCCAGCACCAGCCTTCTCCCGGAATATACGTCTCTCTCGCCGAAAAAGATCTGGCAGGTCTCTCTGTCAAAATCCATCATATAGATTCTCTTGGAATTCCACCGCATGGTATAGGAATCCGTCACCTCGTAGTGTTCCGTTCCTCCGTTTTCCGACTGACGGCTCACCTGATACCGAACCTGGATCTGCCCCATGATCCCATCCAGATCTTTCAGCGTCACCTCCATATCCCCTTCCTGCCTCATCTCCAGCCCGGCCCAGGTGATCTGGGAGAAACTGGATTTGATGGAGACTTCTCCAAGAGAAGAATTGTCCGCCGTGCTGGAGGTCTCCAGATACATCACCAGGTCTCCTGCCATGGACGGGGACAGACTTTTGGAAGAAAATTCTCTGGCCAGAGCCATCATCTGAGGGCCGTAATCATTGGCCGTCCACAGGATCCGTGTATAGTAGTGGAGCACCCCTCGATCCCCGGTCTCTATCATCAGATGAAGCAGATACTCTGTCTCCCGGGTCAGCAGATTCTGGATAGGAAGGGTCAGCCTGACCTCCTCTCCTGTCCCGTCCCATGTCTCCACCGGCGTTCTCTCCACCAGCCTTTTCAGATCCATGCTGCGGATCTCATACTGAACCGCCTGGATCTGTGAACCGCACCCGGCCACCCGCACTGCCAGCTGCCTGTCCTCCGGAAGAATCGTAATACTCTCTCTGGCTGCAGACTGACTCATCTCCTGCCGGTACGCAGCCAGTCTGTTCTCTTCGCCCTCAAACATCTCCAGATATACCACAGGGAGAGAGGGGGGCTCCATAACCGTATATACGGCTTCCTGCCTGTCCATGGTCTTCTGTGCCGTTATAAGATAAATTACCAATGCTGCCATAAAGACAAGCACCAGAATGATCATTCTCTTTAAGATCTTGCCCATTCCAAAAACTTCCTTCATTTTATTTTCTCTTATTGTAAATGGTAACCCGGAAAACTACAAGTTAATCTTTAAAAAAACCGCCCCTAAAAGGGGCGGCAGGGTCAGCAGATCCCGTTGCGGCATCTTCTCCTCTGAAGTTCGTTCATAAATAGGACTTTTACAATATCAGAAAGCCATCCTCCGTTCCGGAGAGAACTGTCCGGCGGCGGGCCCCATGGCGGCGGGCCTCCCGGCGGCGGACCCCACGGCGGCGGACCTCCCGGCGGACGGCTTCCCGGCGGCGGACCCCACGGCGGCGGACCTCCCGGCGGACGGCTTCCCGGCGGC
>CAJUJV010000124.1 GCA_910586845.1 uncultured Hungatella sp. | reverse complement strand
GATATCATAAACATAAAAAAAGAAACGAGCACCCCGCTTGAGCCATAAAGCTGTACGGTAAAAAACCCGTTTCTTTTTGTGTATTATATGCTGGAAAGGGAAAAAAGTCAAGAGAAATGTATAATGAAATTGATCTGGATAAAATAGATATAGTCACGGAGCCGCCGACAGAAGAACCGGCCCGTCAATACTACTTTATGGCAAAATGCCGGGAATGGGTTCGGGAGTTTGAACGGAAAAACGGACGTCGCCCGTTCGCGTTTACTCAAACGTTCGGGTGCCAGATGAACGCGAGAGATTCCGAGAAGCTTATGGGAATCCTCCGGAAAACAGGCTTTCAGGAGATCGGGGACGAGAAAGCCGATTTTGTTCTGTATAATACCTGTACCGTGAGAGAGAACGCCAATCAGAAGGTCTACGGCCGCCTGGGATATCTGAACACCCTGAAAAAGAAGAATCCTCATATGATGATTGCCCTCTGCGGCTGTATGATGCAGGAACCGGAGGTGGTGGAGAAGATCAGAAAGAGCTATCGGTTTGTGGACATCGTGTTTGGAACTCACAACATCTTCCAGCTGGCGGAGCTGATGGTCCGGAGACTGGAAGAGCGGAATATGGTGGTGTCTGTCTGGAAAGGGACGGATCAGATCGTGGAGGAGCTTCCGGTGGAAAGGAAATTTCCCTTTAAATCGGGAGTCAACATCATGTTTGGCTGCAACAATTTCTGCAGCTACTGTATCGTTCCCTACGTGAGGGGAAGAGAGAGGAGCAGGAACCCGGAGGATATCCTGGCGGAGATCCGGAAGCTGGTCTCGGAAGGAGTCGTAGAGGTCATGCTTCTGGGGCAGAACGTGAATTCTTACGGAAAGACTCTGGACACTCCGGTTACATTTGCGCAGCTTTTAAGACAGGTGGAAAAGATCGAAGGACTTAAGAGGATCCGCTTTATGACTTCCCATCCCAAGGATCTTTCGGAGGAACTGATCCGGGTAATGAGAGATTCCGAAAAGATCTGCAGACATCTTCATCTGCCTCTCCAGTCCGGCAGTTCCAGGATTCTGAAAGCCATGAACCGCAGGTATACCAAAGAGCAGTATCTGGACCTGGTGGACAAAATCCGGGCAGCGGTTCCGGATATTTCCCTGACCACGGATATTATCGTGGGATTTCCGGGAGAGACGGAGGAGGATTTTGAAGAGACTATGGATGTGGTGCGCAGAGTTGAGTTTGACAGCGCCTTTACGTTTCTCTACTCCAGACGGACAGGGACTCCGGCGGCGGTGATGGAGGAGCAGGTGCCGGAGGAGACGATGAAGAACCGGTTTGACCGTCTCCTTTCGGAGGTGCAGCAGATCTCTGCCAGGGTCTGTGCCAGAGATCTTCACACCACCCGTGATGTGCTGGTGGAAAGTCTGGATGACCATCTGGAAGGATACGTCACAGGGCGTCTGTCCAACAACACCATCGTCCATTTCCCCGGGGATGCCTCCCTGATCGGGACCATTGTCCCGGTTTATCTGGAAGAATCCAGAGGATTTTATTATATGGGCACTGCCGGATGATCTACTAAACAGAAGAGGGGAGAAACTGCCATGGCCGGATTATCACCCATGATGACTCATTATATGGAGACCAAAAAACAGTATCCGGACTGTCTGCTTTTTTACAGGCTGGGAGATTTTTATGAGATGTTTTTTGAGGATGCCATAACTACTTCCAGGGAACTGGAGCTCACTCTCACAGGAAAGGAGTGCGGCCTTAAGGAGCGGGCTCCCATGTGCGGGATCCCCTACCATGCCGTGGATTCCTATCTGTACAGACTGGTGCAGAAGGGATATAAAGTGGCCATCGCCGAGCAGATGGAGGATCCGAAGACAGCCAAGGGCCTGGTGAAGAGAGAAGTCATCCGGGTGGTGACTCCGGGTACCATCACCAGCAGCCAGGCACTGGATGAGACCAAAAACAATTATCTCATGGGGATCGTATATATAGGGGACACATTCGGGATCTCCGTGTGCGATATCACCACGGGAGATTATCTGGTGACAGAGGTGGAAGGAGAAAGAAATCTTTTAGATGAGATCCATAAATTTGCCCCGTCAGAGATTATCTGCAACGAGGCATTCTACATGTGCGGAATCGATCTGGAAGATTTGAAAAACAGATACCATGTGGCGGTCTCATCTCTGGACAATCATTATTTCTCCGATGATTCCTGCCGAAAAGTATTAAAGGAACATTTCCACGTAAACAGTCTGGAGGGCCTGGGGCTGGGGGATTATGATGCAGGCGTCATTGCCTCCGGCGCTGTCATGGAATACCTGTATGAAACTCAGAAAAACACACTGGATCATATCGCCACCATCACGCCCTATACGACGGGGGAGTTTATGATCATCGATACATCAACCAGGAGGAATCTGGAACTTCTGGAGACTCTCAGGGAGAAACAGAGGCGAGGATCCCTGCTGTGGGTTCTTGACAAGACGAAAACCGCCATGGGCGCCAGACTTATGCGAACGTTCATTGAGCAGCCTCTGGTGCACAGATCTGCCATACTGGACCGTCAGCATGCCGTGGAAGAACTGAACATGAGCTACATTACCAGGGAGGAGATCCGGGAATATCTGAATTCGGTCTATGATCTGGAGCGGCTTATGGGAAGGATCAGTTACAGGTCCGCCAACCCCAGGGATCTGATCTCTTTCAAAAACTCCCTGGAAATGCTGCCTTACATCAAAAAACTTCTTCAGGAGCTCAATGCTTCCCTGCTGAAGCAGATGGAAGAGGCACTGGATCCTCTGGAAGATCTGTACGGCCTTATCGAGGCAGCGATCGTGGACGATCCGCCCCTGGCAGTCAAAGAGGGAGGTATCATCAAGGAAGGCTTCCATGAGGAGGCCGACCGTCTCCGTCAGGCCAAAACAGAGGGAAAGACCTGGCTTGCCCGGCTGGAAGCCGAGGAGCGGGAAAAGACAGGGATCAAGAATTTAAAGATCAAGTTCAACAAGGTGTTCGGCTACTATTTCGAAGTGACAAATTCTTTCAAAGGCCAAGTGCCGGACTATTTTATCCGTAAGCAGACCCTGGCCAACGCAGAGCGGTATACTACCGATAAGCTGAAGGAACTGGAGGATGTGATCCTGGGGGCCGAGGATAAGCTGTTTTCTCTGGAGTATGACCTGTTCTGCCAGGTCAGGGACAGCATCGGCGCTCAGGTAGGGAGGATCCAGAAGACTGCCAAGGCTCTGGCCGGCATCGATGTATTCTGTTCCTTTTCTCTGGTGGCTACCAGAAATAATTATGCCAAGCCCAGAATCAATGAAAAAGGAGTGATCCACATTAAAAACGGCCGCCACCCGGTTGTGGAGCTGATGTTAAAGGATCGGCTTTTTGTGTCCAATGACACGCTGCTGGACAACTCAAAAAACAGGATTTCCATTATCACCGGCCCCAACATGGCGGGGAAATCCACCTATATGAGACAGACGGCCCTGATCGTCCTCATGGCCCAGATGGGGTGCTTCGTGCCGGCCGATGAGGCGGATATCGGCATCTGCGACCGGATCTTTACAAGAGTGGGGGCTTCTGATGATCTGGCCTCCGGACAGAGCACGTTTATGGTGGAGATGACGGAAGTGGCCAATATTTTGCGCAACGCCACCAGGAGCAGCCTGATCATCCTGGACGAGATCGGCAGGGGGACCAGCACCTTTGACGGGCTCAGCATCGCCTGGGCCGTGGTGGAGCACATCAGCAACACCAGGACTCTGGGAGCCAAGACCCTGTTTGCCACCCATTATCATGAACTGACAGAGCTGGAGGGTACCATGAGCGGCGTCAACAATTACTGCATCGCCGTGAAGGAGCAGGGAGACGACATCGTGTTTTTGAGGAAGATCATCAAGGGCGGAGCCGATAAAAGCTACGGAATTCAGGTGGCCAAACTGGCCGGCGTTCCCCAGCAGGTCATTGACCGGGCAGGGGAGCTGGTGGAGGAGCTGAGCAGCGCCGACATCACCGTCAGGGCCAGAGAGATCGCCAGGCAGAATGCTACGGTATCCCATCGGAAGACCATCACCAGGCCTGACGAGGTGGACTTAAATCAGATGACCCTGTTTGATACGGTGAAAAGCGAGGACATCATCAGCGAGATCGAGAGCATCCAGATTAACGAAATCACCCCCATGGAAGCACTCAATATCTTAAGCCGGCTTCAGGGGAAACTGAAAAACCGGTGGTGACAGGAGATTTAAGGAGAATATATGGCAGGAATTACAGTACTGGATCAGAATACCATCAATAAGATAGCGGCAGGAGAGGTCATCGACAGGCCGGCTTCCGTGGTGAAAGAGCTTCTGGAAAATGCCATCGATGCCTGTGCGACAGCTGTTACTGTGGAGATCCGGGATGGAGGAATCTCCTTTATCCGGGTGACGGACAACGGCTGCGGTATCCCAAAAGAAGAAGTGCCTCTGGCCTTTCTGCGCCATTCCACAAGCAAGATCAAGTCTGCGGAAGACCTTTTTACAGTGGTCTCCCTGGGATTCCGGGGAGAGGCTCTCTCCAGCATCGCCGCGGTGGCACAGGTGGAGCTG
>CAJUJV010000123.1 GCA_910586845.1 uncultured Hungatella sp. | reverse complement strand
GTTCCCGGGGGGACGGGTAATTAGGCGGACATTAAACATATAGTAGGAGGAAAAAGCAATGGATATATCAACACTGATTGGCTGGGTCATGGCCATGGCCCTGATCGTTTGGGGAATCGGGGTCCAGAAATTAGGTAATTTCTGGGACCCGCAGAGTTTGGCGATCGTACTGGGCGGCGCCATAGCCGCAATCATCGCAAGTTACCCATTTCGTATTTTAAAAGACGTACCAAAACATATTATGATCCTGTTCCGGGGCGGGAAGTATAACATCCCCAAACTGGTAGACCAGATGGTGGATCTGGCCATGCTGGCCAGACAGAGCGGTCTTCTGGCTCTGGAGGAGAAGGCCGAGGAGATCAAGGATCCGTTTTTCAAACAGAGTATTTTAAAGATTGTGGACGCCAACGACCCGGACAAAGTGCGGGAACTGCTGGAGAAGGAGCTGGACGATATGGCCGCCCGCCACGACGAGGCTGCCGGTATCTATGAGAAAGGTTCCGCCTACGCTCCTGCATTCGGTATGATCGGTACGCTGGTAGGTCTGATCAACATGTTGAAGGGCATGAACTTAGGAGACGGCGGCGGCGCCAGCAACCTGGGACAGGATATGTCCGTGGCGCTGATCACTACCTTCTACGGAAGTGCCTTTGCCAACATTTTTTTCCAGCCCATAGCCAAGAAGCTGAGGATTCGGCAGGCAGAGGAGGAGCTTTACTGCGCCACTATCGTAGAGGGCGTGATGGCCATCATGGCGGGCGAGAATCCTCAGTTCCTCAGAGAGCACCTTCTTTCCTGCATGAAGAGATCTCAGCAGAAGAAACTTCTTCTGAAGGCAGGCAAGAGCGGCGGCGAAGGTGGTGAGGGCTGATGAGCAGAAGAAAAAAAGGCGGCGGAGGCGGTGAAGACTGCGGAAGCTGGATGGATACATACGGGGACATGGTTACACTTCTTCTGTGCTTCTTTGTTATGCTGTATTCCATGTCCGATTTAAATCAGCAGAAGTGGGAGATGTTCGTCAAGAGCATTTTCCCCAATGCAGGTGATACAGAGCAGATCGCCATCAACGAGAACATCGCGGAAGGCGAATTTGACGTGTCCGGGGTTCTCAAGACAGAGGAAGAGCTGCCGGACGTGCCCATGGATGAGCTGTGGATTACTCTGGTGGAGAAGCTCAATGAAAATGGCGTGGAGGGTGTCTCGGTTTCTAAAGGCGAAGGCTATACTTTTGTGGCTTTCGAGAACCACGCATTCTTCAACGGCGACAGCTCGGTGCTGACGGAGGAAGCTACTCAGATCCTGGATATCTTCTGCGATATCATCGCCCCTCAGGCCGATAAGATCTCTCAGATCGAGATTATGGGCCACACGGCCCAGGCCCGGCCGGACCGGGAGAACAACGTCAGGACAGACCGTATGCTCTCGGCTCTGCGTTCTGCGGAGGTGGCGGCTTACATCCAGAATAAAGGCATCATCGACCCCAGCAAGCTGGTGGGCATCAGCTACGGTCAGTACCGTTCCGTGGCAGACAATACCACCAGTGAAGGAAGGGCCAAGAACCGCCGTGTGGAGTTCCTCATCGTGGATGCGGGAGCGGACATCAAGTCCATGAACGACTACTACGACGAGTATTACAGCAGGATTGAACAGGGCGAGATTACCATCACCGGTGGAACTTCCCAGGGAGAGGAAGGATTTGCGCCTGTAGATCAGGGCAACATGGAGGGGTCAGCCAGTATGATTGAGTCGGCTGCGCCTTCTTCGGACACAGCAGGACAGGTTCCGGCAGACTAGAAAAAAGGAGAGGTGGCTTAGAAAATGGCAGATGTATTATCACAGAGTCAGATCGATGCGCTGTTAAAGTCCATGGCGACCACTTCGGCCGAGGAGCCGGCAGCGGCTACTGCTGTCAAGGACGAGAAAAAGAAACCGGAGACCGAACAGGTCAAATACAGCAAATATGACTTTTACAGTCCCAGAAAGTTTACAAAAGACAAGATCAAGATCCTTACAAGCGTTTTTGAGAATTATGCCCGGATCATTACTTCACAGGTAAATGGTATCTTCCGTGTCATGACCGATATCACGGTAATGGAAGTACAGGAGCGGCGTTACTATGAATATGTAAACTCTCTTAATGAAAATGATACAGTAACTTTAGTGGAAGCCTCGATACAGGATTACAACAAGAATCTGGTTCCCCTTATGATGTATGTCTCTCCCGGTCTGATCATCACCCTGATCGATCACATGCTGGGCGGAGGCGAAGAAGTAGTCAAGGTGAAACCGGGTTACCGGTACTCCGATGTGGAGACGGCGCTGTACCGCAGGATCCTGCAGTATCTGATTCAGGCGTTAAGGGACGGTTTTTCCAATTACATCAATATACAATTCAAGGCTCAGAGGATCGAGGACAATCCGAGTATGATACAGGATGTGGGCCTTGACGAAACCGTGGCCATTATTCATCTCAACGTAGATGTCACAGGCCTTGCGGTGGAGCGTATCAGGATCTGTCTTCCCGGCAATCTTCTGGAGAATATTTTCCAGATCATCGACAGCCGGAAGCACATTGCGAGAGGTTACGACTTTGAGGATAACAAGGAGACGATCCTCGATAATATCCGTCAGTCTCAGCTTCCCGTTACGGGACAGCTTGGTACGGTGTTCCTTGATCTCAATGACATTTACCGCCTGAAAGTGGGCGACGTCATCGATATGAACAAGGGAAAAGACAAAGATGTGAAGCTTTATATTGGAAAACAGCCCTGGTTCACCGGCAAGATGGGCGTATATAAGAAAAATGTGGCCGTCCGGATCAACCGGCGTCTCTATGAAGAGGAGATAGATGAGGACGGGACCCCAGGCAGCCTGCCGGAGGCAGGAACAGGAGATGCATGACAGCAGGAATCTGCGTCAACATAGAAATAAAAAATATGCTTTATAGAAAAGAGAGGGAAAGAAAAAAATGGCTAAGATTATGTTGGTAGATGACGCCGCTTTTATGAGAATGATGGTTAAGAACGCTTTGTCCAAAAGCGGTTATGACAACTTTGTGGAGGCCCAGGATGGCGCCGAAGCCGTAAAGAAATATGAGGAAGAGAAACCGGATATGGTGATCATGGACATCACGATGCCCAACATGGACGGACTTCAGGCTCTCAAGAAGATCAGAGAAGCTCATCCGGATGCCAAGATCGTAATGTGTACGGCCATGGGCCAGGAAGGCATGGTTGTGGATGCCATTAAATCAGGAGCAAAGGATTTCATTGTAAAGCCATTTAATGCGGAGCGTATTGTTCAGACGGTTAATACGATTTTAGGAAACTAAACTCAGTCAGGAGGGATGAGAGATGGCTTTTTTGAGTTCCTTTGATATCAGTGCTTCAGGCATGAGTGCGCAGCGTATGAGAATGGACATTGCTGCAGAAAATATAACCAACATTGATACGACCAGGACTGAGGGGGGCGGAGCCTACCGTCGGAAGAACATCATCTTTGAGAGTTACAGCGCAGGCTCTTTTCAGGAAGCCATGCGCAGCGCAATGAAAGGAAACGGATTTTCCAGCAGACATGCGGGAGTCCGTGTGGCGGGTATCGTCGAGGATGACCGTGAAATGAAGCAGGTTTACAATCCGAATCACCCGGATGCTGACGAGAACGGTTTTGTGACGATGCCCAATGTGGACCTTCTGAAAGAGACGGTTGACAGTATGTCGGCTACCAGGTCCTATGAGGCGAACGTTACGGCTTTGAATGCGATGAAGCTGATGGCGCAGAAAGCACTGGAGATCAACAAATAAGATCCGGTGCTGCCCGAATAAATAAGGATAAAGGAGATTGAAAAATGGGCGCTAGCATCTTTAATGAAATGGAATTAGATGCCATAGGCGAAATTATGAATATCAGTCTCGGCGCGTCAGCAACGGCAGTTTCTACAATGCTGGGTACGACTGTCAATATTACGACGCCGGTGGTTTCCGTTCTGACTCGGGATGAATTTGAGTTCAGACGTCTGGAACCGGCTATCGGTGTTGAGATTGACTACGTCGAGGGACTGGATGGCAAGAACATTATGATGTTCCGGCGGGAAGACGTCGGGATCATCGTGGGGACGATGCTGGGGGAGGATCCGCCGAACGTGGAGCTGGAGCTGGATGAGCTGCATATCAGCGCCATCTGCGAAGTCATGAATCAGATGATGGGAGCCTCGGCCACGGCATTGTCAGAGTTTCTGGGAACCGTTGTCAATATATCGACGCCGAAGTCTTTTGACATCGGTGATCCTGCGGATTTTAAAATAAAATATTTTCCCGAGAAGGACGGTATGGTAGTTGTCCGTTTCCGGCTTGAGATAGAAGGCAAGTTAAACAGTGAGTTCATGAACATCATGTCCACGAACCTGGTGAAACGTCTTCTGGAGCCCTTTGCAGACAGCTTTGCCCAGGCAGCTGAAGCAGCCGCCCCGGCCCCCGTGCAGGAATCGGCGGCCCAGTCGTCAGGCGGAGGCGGGACCATGTCTCAGGAAGAGATCAACGCCATGCTTGCAGGAGGCGGAACTTCTGCTTCCGAACCGGCTCAGTCGTCAGGCGGAACCATGTCTCAGGAGGAGATCAACGCCATGCTTGCGGGAGCAGGGGCTTCGACAACCGAGGCGGCTCCGGCAGCTCAGTCGTCAGGCGGAACCATGTCTCAGGAGGAGATCAACGCCATGCTTGCGGGAGCAGGAGCTTCGACAGCCGAGGCGG
>CAJUJV010000122.1:4629-4856 GCA_910586845.1 uncultured Hungatella sp. | reverse complement strand
CGGACCTACCGCTCCGGTCGCTCCTGTAGCCCCGGTCGCTCCTATCGGACCCTGCGGACCCGTCGGACCGATGGCTCCGGTGGCTCCTGTAGGACCTGTTGGACCTGTGGGTCCCGTGGCTCCCGTCGGACCTGTTGGGCCTGTCGGGCCTGCCGCTCCGGTCGCTCCCACAGGACCCTGCGGACCTGTTGGGCCTACCGCTCCGGTCGCTCCTGTAGCCCCGGTCG
>CAJUJV010000122.1:1182-4494 GCA_910586845.1 uncultured Hungatella sp. | reverse complement strand
GGACCCGTCGGACCTACCGCTCCGGTCGCTCCTGTAGCCCCGGTTGCTCCCACAGGACCCTGCGGACCCATCGGACCTGCCGGACCTACAGGACCGGTGGGACCCATGACTCCCGCGACGCCGGGCACGCCCATAGGACCCTGAAATCCTCTCGGACCTCTGGGACCCGGACAGCCTATAGGCCCCTGAGGGCCTCTCGGTCCCCTGGGTCCTTCGTAATCAAGATATTTATTGCCATCAGTATCATATCTGTCAAATTCATCCGGATACATAAGATTCTCCTTTCTGTTCATAGGTCAGCCCTGCATTTCTATCATTGCTTGGCTTACTATATCTTATGTCCCACTGTGAATTTGGTTCCTCTCCGGACTACTTCATAATTCTCTCAAAAGCCCGGATACACGCCTGATTTTGGGAGCGGTCCAGCACGGCATGGAAAACGGATTCAAAGTAACAATCAAATCCCTCTTCCAGAAGTTCCTTCCACCACTTTGCGATCAGGACAGGATCATTTCGGAAAACTCCGCATCCATAAGCTCCAAGGATCAGATTTCTGTCTCCATGATCTGCAAAGACGGCCAGCGCCAGTTTCATCCTCCTCTTCATCACCTGCTCTGCCTGGCGGACATCTTCATGTTTCTGAATCACCTGTCCCATATTCACCGCCGGAAGAGTCAGCACCGAAGCCCTGACCGGATCCTCTGCAAGGCGGAATCCACCGTCCCTGAAAAATACCACATCCGGAGAATAGATCCCGTGATCCGTATACATCATGGATTTTTGAGATCGATTTTCTCTGTAATACTCTTCATGGGCTGTGAGAGTTCTGTAAAGAGTGCTGGAAGCAGCCAGGCTTTCTTCCTGGGCCATGGCTCCGTTGAGAAAGCCTCCGCCCGGATTCTTGGCGCTTGCAAAGTTCAGCACTCCTATATGTGTTTTTCCCTCCCCGGCCAGAAGCCTGATGGCGTCCACCGTGGAAAGGTTGCATACCCGCTGCTGTTTACAGTTCAAATGCTCCCCTTTTTCTTTCTGTTCTTTTTCATACTTCATCAGAAGTTCTGTTCCCTGCTCCGGAGTGATCAGGACGCTCTGTCTCACAGACTGTTCCATATCTGCCTTAAGGTCAATCCTTTTTCCGGTTCCCGAAGGCATATCATAGTATCCGTTTCTCATAATATCCAGTGTCTCTTTTGCCACTGCTTTTCGGTCTGTCATTTCTGTCTCATCTCTTCTTTCTGCTCCTTTTCCTTTCTCTCATAGAGCCTGGAAGGGCGATGCCCTTCCTTTTCTGTATATTGTTCTGTGGCCCTTACCATAGGCGCAGCTTTCCTTCGAAAGGCGGCGGCCGGCAGTTCCTTGTCAAGGACCACCTCATAAACCTGTTTCAGCTGTGTCAGGGTAAAAGATTCTGGCATAAAGTGAAGCGCCAGATCCGTATACCAAAGCTTGCCTTTTAGCCGCTCCAGCCCGTATGCGAGGATCCGTCCGTGATCAAAGGCCAGCCCTCCCTGATCGGGGATCCTGCAGTCAGTAAAAGAATCTCCTTCTCTTTTTTCCAGAACACACCGGAGAAGGATTTCTTCATGAGAAAGAATCAGCTCCCACTGTTCTGTCTCACCCTTCTTGTCCGCGAGTCTGCATACAACATGAAACCATGCTGCCTGATCTGCGTCGTCTCCGGCCTGGAGTTTCACCTGACTGCTGTCGATCAGCGCCAGATGGGAACAGCTCATGACCCAGGTACGGGGATCCCTGCCGGGCTCGCTGAAGGTATACAATTGTTCCAGATATTCCTGTTTTACGCCGGTCTCTTCCCTCAGTTCTCTCTGAGCCGCCTGTTTTGTGGTCTCTGTAGGCCTGACAAACCCTCCCGGAAGTGCCCAGCAGCCCAGGTAAGGGTGACCGCCTCGTCTGATCAGCAGCACCTTCAGTTCTTTTGCCGGCAGCTTTCTGTAATTTGCTTCCTCCTGATCCATCACCGTAAAGATCACCATATCCACAGCTACCGACGGCCTGGGATAATCTCCCGGACTGTAAGATTTTAAAAATTCCTCCTCCGTCAGCCCGTCTTTATCTCTCTTAAGCTTCTCCATCACTCTGTCTGTGCGCCTCCTTTTTCCAGGAAGCCGTCTCTCACCTCAGTCAGAGCAAATCCCAGCAGATTGGTTCCTTTCCACTTCAGAGGGTTTTCTGCATCCGGATTAGATCTTCCCATGCCGATCCCCCATATCCGGTCTCTCGGACTGGCTTCTACCAGGATCCGGGTTCCGGTGCCTGTGAGAAACCGAAGCAGCTCCGGATTCTGGGAAAATTTTGCCTGGTTTCCTCTTTTTACAATCTCATAGCATGAGGAATCCCACAGATCTTTGTCAAAGCCTTTTACAGCCCGTCCATAGGCTTTCATCTCTCTGGGATAAGAAGTCTCCATGATCTTATCAAGCATCTCCTGATCCCCGAACAGCCTGGCCTTTTCCGCCATCATAAACTGTTCCGCACAGCTGTACTCCACACCCTTTTCCTGAAATCGGCAGGGCCACCACTGACTGAAGCAGGCCTCGCTGATCTGCCCGTCCGCCGCCGGGGTATGTCCCCAGAAAAAGATATACTTAAACCTTTTGCCTGCCAGACAGGCTTTCCGCAGTTCTTCCAGATTGTAAACCATTTCTCATTCCTCCTTATCCTGAGCCCTTTTTGTCAGGGCGCCAGCCCCGGGTCTATCCGTTTCCTGATATCCATATTTATTGCTTTGATATTATTAATATGATATTATCTAATTGATAATATTATAGTTTCTCTATGTCCTTTTGTCAATAGCAGACAGAGAAAAAACACCCGGAGCAAAAGACTGTCTTCTGTTCCGGGTGCTCTTTCTGAAAATGTCTGCCATAAAAATTCTATTCTTTTGAACTGTCAATCTTGTTTCGGATCTCCTGCATCTGATAGTCCAGGGCTTCAATGGAATCAGCGCAGGCTTTCAGCAGCCCCTCGATCTCGACGGTGTTGGCTACATGTTTCTTATATTTCAGCTTATGTTCCAGGCTCGCCCAGAAATCCATGGCAATGGTACGGAACTGTACCTCCACCTTCATATATTTTTTCTCGTTGGACAGAAAAATAGGTACATCCAGGATCAGATGAAGGCTCCGGTAACCGTTTGGTTTGGGGTTCTCTATATAATCCTTTTTTCTCAGCAGGATAATATCATCCTGTTTTATCAGAAGCGCCGCCAGACGGTAGATGTCGTCAGGAAACGAACAGATTACCCGGAGTCCTGCCACATCTGTCAGATTCTCCCGGATATTCTCCACTGTC
>CAJUJV010000122.1:793-1172 GCA_910586845.1 uncultured Hungatella sp. | reverse complement strand
AACCCTCTCCGTTCCAGCTTCTCGTAAATACTTGCCGGAGATTTCAGTCTGCTTTTGATGGATTCAAAGGGATTCCGGTTATACTCCTGGGAAAATTCTTCGTTCAGGACCTTAAGTTTTGTCTCGACTTCCATGATCGCAGAACGGTATTCCATCATGAGCCGGTTAAAAGGCTTTGCCTCTCTCAGCTTTTCCTGCTGGATCCTGATGATCTGATACTGCTCTTTCAGGGTCTGTTCCTGCTCCTCTACTTTCTGCTCCAGCTGATTCTTGCAGACAAACAGCTCCATGGTATTTTTTATCCGGTTCCTGACCACGGAGCTCTCAAAAGGTTTATGGATAAAATCAGAAACCCCCAGTTCAAAACACTGATTCTCTA
>CAJUJV010000122.1:0-776 GCA_910586845.1 uncultured Hungatella sp. | reverse complement strand
GCATATTCGCCGCTTATGACAAGGACCGGGATCCGTTTCATCCAGCCGTTTGTTTTCATCTCCATCATAACGGAGATACCGTCTTTTCTGGGCATCTGAAGATCTAAAAGCACGGCCCCTATATCGTCTGCATATTGTCTGATCTTTTCCAGAGCTTCCACACCGTCTTCTGCAGTATCGATCACATATTCGTCTCTTAGTATCTCGCGCAGCAATTCACGGTTTAATTCCACGTCGTCTACAACCAGTATCCTTTGCATAGTACCCCTCTTTGATAAACTTCCTCCCAAATCTATGATAAGTATACCATACCCGCTGTAAAATAACAAGTTTCTCCAGTCAATCCCGATAGTCTTGTGCCTTTTTCACTGATATGGTAAAATAGGCAGCAGGAGGAAATAATTCCTCAATTCTGCGGCCCGATGTGAGATAAAGGATCTGCGGCCGCAGTCTCAAAAAGGAGGCGTTCCTTATCAGTTACTCGTTATTTTTAAACCGAATGTCATTTTCCTATCCTGTCCGGTACCCTTCCGCTGCTTCTTTCGGCACGGCACCGGTACAGCCCAACATTCCCGGTACTCCGGACCGTAAAGATCCGGCTGCTGTTGCCAGACAGCCGGATCTGGATACCTATGAATGTCAGACCTGTAAAAACCGAAAGTATCAGGATGGTTCCAACGACCCTTCGGTTTCCTTTAAGACTCCTACCAGGCTCAGTCCTGAGCAGGCAGCCTATGCCGTCCGTTCTCATGAAGCAGAACATGTCGCTCATGCCT
>CAJUJV010000121.1 GCA_910586845.1 uncultured Hungatella sp. | reverse complement strand
TCAAGACGACGCCCTCTCACGGCGTAAACCCGGGTTCGATTCCCGGATTGGTCATTACAGAAGAAGCCTGTCATGGGCTTCTTTTTTACTTTATTGCAGAGAGCAGGATGCTTTCGGATCAGAGGACGCCAGGTAATTCTTATCATTCAGAACAGACTACAGGACAGTGAGGCCGGCCGGAATGCCGGCAGAAAGGATCAGGAGCTCCCAAAAGGTGCTCTTTTTTTGTTCTAATAGGAAAGTTCGTCCTATATAAAAAAGTGAGGTGAGAAAAGATGGAAATGATCTTTAAATATCCCAGGACCCGCCACCTGGAGGGTTCCAGGAAACAGCAGGGAGACCAGGATCTGAAGGCGGTTCCCTTTAAAGAGATTTCAGGCAGATATCTGGTGCTGGAGGAGAAAATTGACGGAGCGAACTGCGGCATCAGTTTTGGGGCCGACGGAAGGATGTATCTTCAGAGCAGAGGACATTTTCTTAACGGCGGTTATGGGGAGAGGCAGTTTGACCTGCTCAAGAGCTGGGCGGCCATGTATCAGGACTCTTTGAGAGAAATCCTGGGCAGCCGGTATGTGATGTACGGAGAATGGATGTACGCCAAGCACACAGTGTTTTACGATATGCTGCCTCATTACTTTATGGAATTTGATATTTTTGACAAGGAGACGGGAAAGTTTTTTTCAACGGCCCGAAGGCGGGAGATTCTGTCCGAAGCCCCCTTTGTCCACTCGGTCCTGGTGCTGGATCAGGGCTGTTACCAGAATCCGGAGGAGATTACCAGATGGATCGGACACAGTCATTTTATCTCCGCAGCTCCCCGGCAGAGTCTTGAGAAACAGTGCGGGGCAGCAGGCGTAGATCTGGATCAGACCACAGCTCAGACGGATCTTTCCGGGATCATGGAAGGGATCTATATTAAGGTGGAGGAAGGAGATTATGTCATCGACCGTCTGAAATATGTGAGAGCCTCTTTTTTAAATGCTATCCTGGATTCGGAGACCCACTGGATGAAGCGTCCCATAGTGCCTAATTGTCTGGCAGAGGGAACGGACCTGTTTGGGTGATCAGCACCGGGGAAAGGAGGAGAGCATATGGAGAAAGAAAAAAGACCAGGAGCCCCGGAGCCAAAAGGAATTCTGGCTTCCATCCGGGAGACGGGTTTTTCCCTGGAGAAACTGACAGAGACTTATCCTGAACTGGATATGCTGAAAAACGTGCCCCAGAATCCTCAGTATCATTCCGAGGGTGATGTGTACTGCCATACAAGGCTGGTGTGCAGGAAGGTGACGGAGCTGGAGGAGTGGCAGGAGCTGACAGAAAAAGAGCAGGAACTCCTGTTTCTGGCGGCGGCTTTCCATGATGTCGGAAAGCCCGGCTGTACCAGGCTGGAGGATGGCAGATGGACGTCTCCCAGGCATACTATTGCAGGAGAGAAGGTGTTCCGTGCCATGGCATACCGCCAGCAGCGGAGATTCGGCCTGACCTGGGAGGAGAGGGAGACGACGGCAGGGCTTATCCGCTATCACGGCCTTCCGGCGTGGTTTTTAAAAAAAAGCAGGCCGGAGTTTGATATTCTGAAGGCGGCAGAGAGAGTGCCTATAAGGCTTTTGTATCTTCTGTCCAAAGCAGATATCAGAGGAAGGTACTGCCAGGAGCCGGAGAGCCTGGCGGAACATGTGGAGCTGTTTAAAGAGGAGGCGAAAGAACGGAAGGTCTGGCATAAGGCCTATGAATTTGCGAATTCCTATACAAGATATGAGTATTTTCACAGGGACAACCTGTGGGAGGGCAGCCGGCTGTACGATGAGACGGAATTTGACGTGTTCATGATGGCAGGACTTCCTCTGGCGGGAAAGGACACCTGGATCCGGAACCACGGAGAGGGTATGCCGGTGATTTCCCTGGATGATATCCGGGAAGAATTCGGTATCTCTCCCGGGAAAGGTTCTTCCAGGGTGGTTCAGATCGCCACGGAACGGGCCAGAGAGAGGCTGAGAAGGAAGGAACCCTTTATCTGGAACGCCACCAACCTGATCCGGGAGAACAGAGAAAAACTGTGCGGCCTTTTCGCGGCTTACAAAGCCAGGATCCGTCTGATCTATCTGGAAGTGCCCTATGTGGAGATGCTTTTGAGAAACCAGAAGAGAGAGCGATATATCCCGGTCCATGTTCTGGAAAACATGGTAAACAGTATGGACATGCCTGCCAGGTGGGAGACTCATGACTGGCTGAGACAGTGAGATCGGAGTTTGGGACAGAACAAGAATCCTCTGCCTCCGGAGAGAGACAGCCGCGGCTGTACTCCGGGGACAGAGGATTTTTTTACGGATATTTTATCCGCGGTACCGGTTCACACAGGCATACACTTCCTGGATCCGGGGTTTGGCCAGACCACAGGGCACATAGGAGGAGCAGAACGGCTCCCACCCTTTTTTCTCCAGGGAGTCATAGATCTGTCTTACAACCTGCTGCACCGTCTTTTTGCCGTCCAGGCCCTGTTCGGCGCCGAGGCGGAGCAGGTGAGCCAGGGCATTGAGCTGTTCCGTGTCTGCCAGCTGCTCCAGATATCTTAGATCCACAGTTTCTCTGTCCAGGGAAAAGGAATCTCTGCCGAAGGTTTTGATCTTCATATGCTCCGGTCTGCCGCCTGCATCCCGCCCCGAAGAACCTCCTCTTCCCCGCCCGTAACCGCGGCCGCCTTTTTTGTCCTCGTGTCCCTGGCGGGAAGGAGGAAGAACCCTGGAAAAACCAGGAATCTTAAAGTCCGGGGCCTGGACCCTGGGGGCGGTGTGATCTCTGCACAGTTGTTTTACACGGGCCGTAATATCCACGGGCCGGTAGCTGTCCATCTGCAGGATGGTGTCTGCGATATAGAAAAATGCACCGGAGCTGCCGGCTACAAGGATAGAGGAGACTCCTGCTTTTTCGTACAGGTCCCTGGCCCGCTCCAAAAAGGGAGTGATGGGTTCCTTTTCCCGGCTGATGACCTGCTGCATAAATTCATCCCGGACCATAAAGTTGGTGGCGGAAGTGTCTTCGTCAATGAGGAACAGCCGGGTCCCCGCCTCTATGCCTTCCACGACCCCTGCCGCCTGGGAGGTGCTGCCGCTGGCATCCTCCGTGGAGAAGCAGCCCGTATCTTTTTTGTTGGGAAGATCCCTGATAAACAGGGAGATATCCACCTGGCGGATGGAACGTCCGTCCTCGGCTCTAAGCTTCACGGCCGTGTCGTCCGTGATCACATATTCCCTTCCGTCCCCGGAGACATGATTATACACCCCCATCTGCAGAGCCTCCAGGAGAGTAGATTTTCCGTGGTATCCTCCTCCCACGATCAGGGTGATCCCCTGTTTTACAGCCATCCCCTTTATGGAACCGCCGTGGGGCAGCTCCAGAGTCGTCTCCATGGAAGCGGGAGAGACAAAGGGCACGCTGCCTTTCATGGGAAGGTCGGAGACTCCGCTTTTCCTGGGGAGCACGGAGCCGTTGGCCACAAAGGCCGCCAGATTGTGTTCTTTTAAGTATCCCCGGATATAATACTGGTCCTCGGAGAGGAAGACGGCCTGCTCCACCTTCCGGCTGTCCAGTTTTTTATAGAAGAAACTGTTTTCCACACAGCGGGGCAGAAAGTCAAAAAGGATCTTTTCCAGTTCTCCGGCATTGATCGTGCGGCCGAAGGCAGGGAATCCCACATGAAAACGGGCAATGATCTTTTCGGAGGTGATCTGGCAGGCACTTCGTTCCAGAACCTCCTGGCCGCAGCGGGTGACGGACAGAAGGCCGCTTTTCCCGGAGCCTTTGGCTTTGAAATTATAATCTTCAAATTGTTCTGCCAGCCGTCTGGTCAGATGATCCTGGAGAGCGATGCGGGCAGGCTCCTGTTCATAACAGGACAGGGGAAATCCGGCAGCTCTGTGAAGAATCTCCACATGGAGGCTGGAGGGAGAGGCAAAGGGATCTCCCTGGACATGGTCAACAGATAGAGTATAATTTCCGAAATCATAAGTTCCTGCCAGAGATTTATAGGCAGGATAGCTTTTATGGTCAAGGTCGCGCAGCAGGGTGCGCAGTTCAGTGGATGATTTCATGGTTGTTTTCCGATTCCTTTCTGTCAATGTGATGAGGCGCTTGCTCAGATATATTATATATGATTTTCGGGAAAACTGCTAACTTTTTTTGTCACCGGTTAGGAGAGGAGGCAGAGGCCTTTATGGAGATATCCGGTAATACAGGACAGTGATGGGTATTGCAGGGAGGGACGCAGCCGAAAAAGGGAGAACCGGCGGGCCGTCGCCGGAGGACACGGAGAAGCTGGAATAAAAGAAGCCCGGTCCGGGACAGAATTGCCGAAGCAGTCCTCTCCGGATCGGGCGTGTTAGCTTTAAGACTCTTCTTTTGGCAGGCTCTGCATATACTGATGCATGGATTCCGCCACGACCTTGCTGTGTGCCACGGCTTCCACCACGGTCCTGGCTCCGTTTACCACATCCCCGGAAGCAAAGATGCCGGGTCTTGTGGTGTGGCCTGTCTCGTCGGCTACCAGAAGGCCTTTT
This sequence comes from uncultured Hungatella sp., assembly GCA_910586845.1. Lineage (GTDB taxonomy): Bacteria > Bacillota > Clostridia > Lachnospirales > Lachnospiraceae > UBA3402. The sequence goes on along the minus strand of CAJUJV010000121.1, from coordinate 573 downwards.
TTGTTTGCCGCAAGTCCTTCTGTGGTGGTGACGATGCGGTTTTGAGGCCCCTGGCTGATGGAGATGATGACGCTGTCGGCAGGATAAAGTTTCCCGGAATCGGGAACATCCGTAAAGCTTCCGTCTTCCTCTTCTATAATATCCTTGAAGATAACTCCCTCGTCCGTGATCTCCACGGGCGCTTTATTATATTCGAACTGTACGCCTTCCAGCTGGGCATAGCTGAATTCGTGATGGCTGGCCGCCACTTTTTTGGTGATGGAGAAGCAGGTCAGATACCGGACCCCCTTGCGCACCGCGGTCCTGGCCACATCCATGGCGGCATTGCCTGCTCCGATGACGATGACCCGCTGTCCCAGATCATAGCTGTCCGGATTGTTCAGATAGTTGATCCCAAAATGCACGTGTCCCAGAGTCTCGCCCTTGATGTGAAGGGCGTTGGGCTTCCACACGCCGGTTCCCACGAAAATAGCCTTATATCCGTCCCGGAACAGATCGTCGATGCCGATGGCGCCCCCGATATGGGTGTTGGGGCGGAACTTGATGCCCTTTAAGTCAATGTGGCGGTACTTA
>CAJUJV010000120.1 GCA_910586845.1 uncultured Hungatella sp. | reverse complement strand
CAATACAAAAGGAAATTTGCGGGACAAGTCAAGAAAAACTATTGACAAATCAGGAAAAATGGTGTAGTATAGTATTCGTTGTTGAGACATGGGTCTTTTGCAGCAGCAGTACGTGTGCGTAGCTCAGCTGGATAGAGCACTTGGCTACGGACCAAGGTGTCGGGGGTTCGAATCCTCTCGCGCACGTTAGGAAACATTACGAAACGGGGTATCTACCGGAAGGTGGATACTCTTTTTTTGTCCCCCTTCTCTTCGTCCTTCATTTTCTAATCTGCCATAAGAACAGGTTATGCAGACCAGTTTATTCTGATTTTACAAAAATCCCCGGAAATCCTATAATCGGTTTATAAGAAATCACAGCAAATCAACCGTCTGTACGATTCCGGGGCCGGCAGGGATCAGCAGATGACACAAATGAAGAGAAAGGGAATGATTATGAGGATCACAAATATAGAACCTGTTCTTGCAGGAGGAAGATATCTGTTCGTGAAGGTCCACACGGATGAGGGACTGACAGGACTTGGAGAATGCGGCGCCTGGGCTTATCAGGAAGCTACGGCCGGAGTATTGAAACAGATGGAGAAGATGATCATGGGGATGGATCCTATGAGGACAGAGTTTATCTGGAACGCTCTGAACAGAAACCTTCATTTCAGAGGTTCTGTGACACAGGCAGCCGTGTCCGGGATCGATATCGCTCTCTGGGATCTGAAAGGAAAATACTTCGGGGTCCCCTGCTATGAACTGATGGGAGGAAAAGTCAGGGATAAGATCAGGATCTATGTCAATGCCAGAGGCAGAGATGGGAAGGAACTGGCAGCGGAAGCGAAAAAGCTGACGGATCAGGGGTTTAAGGCTATTCGATTTTCTATCGGTCATCCGGAAGATGAAAATAAAAGATGCGGGGAGAGTTTTACTGCTCTGGTGACCCGGGTAGAGGAGAGTATGAGACTGATCCGGGAAGCCGTAGGCTGGGATATTGATGTGGCTGTTGAGTGTCACAGAGGTCTGCGGCCGGCAGAGGCCATCGAACTGGGCAGAGCACTGGATCCCTATCGCCCCTATTTTTACGAGGACCCCATCCCGGACAATCCGGAGGCCATGGAAGGCGTGATCAGACAGTGCAGAATACCGGTGGCTACGGGAGAACGTTTTGTCAATCCCATAGAATTTGATTCTCTCATGACAGACACGGATGTACGATATATCCGCCCGGATATGTGTGTGGCAGGCGGTCTGACCGCCGGAAAGAAGATTGCCGCCCAGGCAGAGGTAAAAGGAGTCTATGTGATCCCCCACAATCCTCTCGGTCCGGTTTCCACGGCAGCGTGTCTGCAGCTGGATGCCTGCATCCCCAATTTCGAAGTTCAGGAATACCCCATGTCCAACGGAAACTGCCGTCTTGACAGGGAGATGAAAACACCTTTTAAGGTAGAAAACGGATACATCATCCTGCCGGATCAGCCGGGAATCGGAATTGAGCTTATTGACCATATCGAAGAAGTCTTTCCCTTTAAAGGCTCCTATGGCGGGGTCCATCTCCATGAAGACGGATCGGTGGTAGACAGATAACCAGAAAAACGGAGGAAAAAATATGACTGTACAGATCGGAATCGTTTTGTGTATCTTTCTTTTATTCATTGCATTGATCCTCTCCGGCAAGACCAAGATCCATGTGGCGGCCATGATGATCCCGGTGGCTCTGGAGATCACCGGCGTTCTGGGATTTAAAGACGCGTGGGGCGGCATGCTCAACAGCTCCATCGTCATGATGGCCGGAATGTTTGTGGTAGGCGCCGCAGTGGGCAAGACCAGCATTGTCAGCAGACTGAGCAGAACTCTCATAAAGGGAGAATCTTCGGATTTCAGGATCATGTTAGGTCTGGCCGTACCTATTATCCTGCTGAGCTGCGTGATCAACGCCACGGCTATTATGACGATTATGATCCCCATGATCACCGGAATCTGCGCGGAGCAGAAGAGGCCTCTGAGTAAATTTATGTTTGCCTCTGCATGTCTGGCTCAGCTGTGGGCCGGATTTATCCCCATAGGCGGCAACGCGGGAGGCTACCTGGCTCAGAATACGATTGTTGAAAATCTGGGCGGCGTGGGAACCTTTACCTATTTTACCAATATGATTGTCAAGATTCCGGCTGTTCTTTTCGTCACGCCTGTGATTCTCTGGCTGACCGTAAAGATGGCACCGGATCTGGGCAATATACCGGCTCAGGCAGGAAGCAGGGAAAGCGGGGCGGAAGGGAAAGGAAAGAAAGCCGCCAGCCTGACTTCGAAGCAGGAGAAGCTGACAGCCGTCATTTTTACGGCTACCATCCTTGGGATCATCGCCTGTGCCTGTCTGAAGATGAATACCTGGTATGCCTCTTCCCTGGGGGCCCTGGCCCTGGTGATCACAGGAATCGTGTCAGACCGGGAGGCGATACAGGCCATGGGAAATCCGGTAATCTTTATCACCATCGGCACCATGCCTCTGTCCACGGCTTTGAAATCTACGGGAGCCGATGTATTGCTGGCGGATACGTTCAACAGCATGACCGGGAACATGAGCCCTCTGATGACCATGGTATGCATGTACATCGTATGCTTTATCCTGACTCAGTTTGTAACCAACTCTGCTGTCAACAACGCATTTAAGACACTGGCAGCCCTGATCTGCGTGCAGAACGGCTACGACGCCAGAGCGCTGATGCTCACCTGTCAGGAGGCTTCCAGCAACTGCTATCTGACACCTATGGCAGCTCCGGCCATGACCATGGGCTACGAGGCAGGCGGTTACAAGATGAAAGACTATCTGAAAATGGGAATCCTGCTGTGTATCGTCAGATTTGTTACATTTTTGGTCTATGTACCCATTGTATTCCCTCTGAAATAAATGTAAAATAGGGGAAAGGAAAATGAGGAGAGGGGGGCGCCTTCTGTGACTTTGATTCAACTGCAGTATTTTCAGGCAGTGTGTAAATTCGAGAATTTTACCAGAGCGGCAGAGGCGCTCCACATCTCTCAGCCGGCCATGTCGGCAGCCATGAAAGATATGGAGAGAGAATTTGATAAAGTATACGGCCACTGGCCCATGGTACGGTCCTGCCAGTATCTGTGTGTGGGAAAGGACAGTCCGCTGGCAAACGAAAGTTTTGTGACTCTGGAGCAGATTGCCGGGGAACCTATGGTGATGTTAAAAGACAACTTCAGCCAAAGCCGGGGGATCCGGAAACAATTCCGGGACAGGGGGCTGGAGTGCAATGTGATCCACTATACCAATCAGATGTATACGGTGGAACGTTTTGTGGAACAGAACATCGCCGTAGGTTTTCTCCCCAGGGATGTGGCAGAAGGAAATCCGAAGATCGTGGGGATTCCCTATGAAGGGACAAGAGAGAAAGTCATCGAATTGTTCTGGAGGAAAGACAGATTTCTGTTTTCGGCGACGAAAAATTTTATCCGTACAGCGAAGGAGGTATTTCCGGAAGTTTAGAAGACGGAGCCGTTTTTATGAACACAGGTCGTGAGAATATGATATATATTTATCTGATCCTTTTTGGCCTCTGGTGCATCGGGGTGAAAGTCCTGGCGCCGAAGACAAAAGGAGTGCTCGGGGAGCGGAAGGTGGCAGGTATTCTGAGGAGATTGCCGGAAGGAAATTACAGGGTGATCAACAACGTTCTGCTGCGGAGAAAACAGGGTAATACGGTTCAGATTGATCACATCGTAGTGTCTGTCTACGGTGTTTTTGTGATTGAGACCAAAAATATCAGCGGGCTCATTGTGGGAAATGATTTTTCCGAACAGTGGGTCAAGTATATGTACAGGCTGAAATATCCCTTTTTCAGCCCCACCAGGCAGAATTACGGCCATATCAAAGCCCTGGGAGAACTGCTGGAACTGCCCGGGGACAAATTGATATCCATCGTCGTGTTTTTGCCGGGAGCCAGATTAAGGGTGAAGAGCAGAGTACCGGTGGTCTATGCAAAGCATCTGAATAAGACTATCCGATCCTATAAGACAGAAAAGCTGGACAGCGCTCAGGTAAGGGCCGTGGAGAGCCGGATCCGCAGCCTTAATATCTGTTCGAAAAAGGCAATGAAGAGACATGTGAAACGTGTGGCAAAGCAGAGCCGGCGTCACAGGACTTAAACACAAATACCAAAAATTAATTTTTAATTTGGAGAAAGTGTATATTGAAGTCTGAGACAGGAGAAGGTATAATTCTTATACAGAGTTTGTATACAAAGTATACAGAATAGATTATCTATATCAGGAGGAAGTAAGATGGACGTTCGTTATTCTGCAAATCAGAAAGATGTAAAGCGCTATACTACCGAGGAACTGAGGAAGGAATTTCTGATCCAGGACCTGTATGCACCCGATGAGGTCCATGCCGTATATTCCCATGTGGACCGTATGGTCACTCTGGGCTGTATGCCGGTTCATGAGCAGGTTTCTATCGACAAGGGGATCGACTGCTGGAAAAATTTCGGCACCGACTATTTTCTGGAGCGCCGGGAGATCGGCATCTTCAATATCGGCGGACCCGGCAAGATCGCGGCGGACGACAAGACCTTTTCACTGGGATACAAGGACTGCCTGTACATTACCAAAGGGACGAAGAAAGTGCTGTTTTCCAGTGACGATCCGAAGAATCCTGCCAAGTTCTACATGGTCAGCGCTCCGGCTCACACCTCCTATAAGACGACTTTTATCTCCATTAAAGATGCGGCCAAGAGAAATCTGGGCGATCAGAAACTGTGCAATAAGAGAACGATCAATCAGTTTATCCATCCCGATGTGCTGGAGACCTGTCAGCTGTCCATGGGCATGACGGTTCTGGACGAGGGCAGTATCTGGAACACCATGCCCTGCCACACTCATGAGCGCCGCATGGAAGTGTATATGTATTTTGAGGTTCCGGAGAACAACGTGGTGTTCCATATGATGGGCGAGCCCACGGAGACCAGACATATCGTTATGAAGAACGAGGAGGCGGTGATCAGCCCGTCCTGGAGCATTCATTCCGGTGCAGGCACGTCCAACTACACCTTTATCTGGGCCATGGGCGGAGAGAATCAGGCGTTTGACGATATGGACAATCTGGAGGCAGTTGATTTAAAATAATCAGGTGACAGCATGGAAGAAGCGACTTACAAGAACCGGGAAGAGATGGTCTATCAGGTACTGAAGGAGGAGATTCTGAATCTGGAGTTAAAGCCTGGCCAGGTGATCAAGGAAAACGAGATCTGCGAGCGGTTTTCCGTCTCCAGGACTCCTGTCCGGGATGCCCTGCGCCTTCTGCAGGAACAGGGATTTGTGGTCACGGTTCCCTACAGAGGTATATTTGTGACACTGCTGAGTCTCAGCAATATCAAGCAGATGATCTATATGAGAGTGGCCGTGGAGACTATGGTGATGAGGGATTTTTCTCAGATCGCCACGCCTCTTCTCATGGAAGACGTGT
>CAJUJV010000119.1 GCA_910586845.1 uncultured Hungatella sp. | reverse complement strand
AAGGATCACAGGAGAAGCCACGGTTTCCTATGAGCGGCCCTATACCCGGGAAGAAAAGGAGCAGATCAGCAGAGAGGTGGAGGAAAATTATATGAAAAATTTAATGGAAAAGGGGGTTCAAATTATTGAAAATAATGTTAAAATACAAGAGAACGGTTCTTCCTGGAGCGTAGAGGGGACGGTGACCGTGGAGGAGCAGATCGGCCTGACAAGATATATTACGGAAGTTGAGGAGACAAGAGAGCCAGATGAGCATAATTGAGACCATGATTGATATTCCCGCGGACCATGAGAAAAATGTCTGCGGGCAGTTTGACGAATATATAAAGAAGATTGAACGGACACTCCATGTGACGATGGTTGCAAGAGACGGCGCTATTAAGATCATCGGTCCGGAAGAGATGATAAGAAAGGCCAAAAGCGTGTTTGGCAACCTTCTGGAGCTTTCCAGACGGGGAAACGTCATTACCCAGCAGAATGTGGATTATGCCCTGTCTCTTTCTTTCAGTGAGAAAGACCACGAGATCCTGGATATTGACAACGATATTATCTGCAGGACGGTGAACGGCAGACCGGTGAAGCCCAAGACCCTGGGACAGAAGGAGTATGTGGATTCCATCAGGAAGAAGATGATCGTATTCGGCATCGGGCCTGCGGGTACAGGTAAGACCTATCTGGCCATGGCCATGGCTATTCAGGCCTTTAAGGATGGAGAGGTGGGAAGGATCATCCTGACCAGACCGGCCATCGAAGCGGGGGAAAAACTGGGCTTTCTTCCGGGTGATCTGCAGAGCAAGATCGATCCCTATCTCCGCCCTCTGTATGACGCGTTGTATCAGATCATGGGAGCGGAAACCTATCTGCACAATTCGGAGAAAGGGCTTATAGAGGTTGCCCCACTGGCTTACATGAGAGGGCGTACTCTGGACAATGCCTACATTATCCTGGATGAGGCTCAGAATACCACGCCGGCCCAGATGAAGATGTTTCTGACCCGCATCGGGTTTGGATCCAAGGTGGTGATCACGGGAGACCAGACGCAGAAGGATCTGCCGGGAACCAGTGCCTCGGGTCTGGATACGGCTATTAAAGTATTGAAGAAAGTGGAGGATATCGGATTCTGTTATCTGACCAGCAGCGATGTGGTCCGGCATCCACTGGTGCAGAAGATCGTACAGGCCTATGACGACTACGAAGCCAGAGAGAACAGAGAAACCAGGAGACAGGACCACAGGACCGACAGGAGAAAATCAACGAGAGGAAGATACTGATGACCATTGAGATCGATTATGAGGCAAAAAAACAGACCTTTCCTTCAGGGAGATCATCGAAGACGTGGTTTATGCCGCTCTGGACTACGAACAATGTCCCTATGAAGCAGAAGTAAACGTGGTTCTGACGGACAACCCTTCGATCCGTCAGGTAAACCGCGAGTACCGGAACATGGATGCGGCTACGGATGTGCTGTCTTTTCCTATGGTGGAGTATGAGACGCCATCTGATTTCAGCCGGGTGGAGGAACTGTTCGCCGACTGTTTTAACCCGGAGAGCGGAGAACTGATGCTGGGTGATATCATGATTTCCATGGACAAGGTGGAGGAACAGGCGGAGAAGTACGGCCATTCTCAGGAGAGGGAACTGGCTTTTCTGGTTGCCCACAGCATGCTTCATCTTCTGGGATATGATCATATGAAAGAGGCGGAGCGTCTGGTTATGGAGAAGAAGCAGAACGAGATTCTGGAGAGCAAGGGGTATACGAGATGAAAAAACGGGCACTGGTTCTGATGCTGGCGGCAGCTCTTTTGGCGGCAGGCTGTGGAAAGTCCTATGTGGAGTCCGACGTAACCGCGGCTTCCTCTGAGACCGTGCCGGAGACTACTGCCGTAGAGGTTACCACGGCGGCGGTTGTGGAGACGACTCCGGAGGAGACGGAAGAGGAAGAGACACAGGAAGAGGAGCGGGTAGAGAAAGACGGGAAGATCAGAAGCTATCTTACAGGCGAGATGGTGGATGTGGAAAAGGCTGACCGGAGGCCTCTGGCCATTATGATGAGCAATGACAAACAGGCTCTGCCTCAGTACGGCATAAACCGGGCCGGGGTGGTGTACGAGGCTCCTGTGGAGGGAGGCATGAACCGGTATATGGCCATTATGGAAGATTACGACGACCTGGAGCGCATCGGCTCTGTCCGCAGCTGCCGGACGTATTACGTCTATTTTGCCAAAGAATTCGATGCCATCTATGCACACTACGGCCAGAGTACTTTTGCCGAGCCTTATCTGCCCTATGTGGATAACATCAACGGTATACAGGGCATCGGGACTACGGCCTATTACCGGTCAAAAGACAGGAAGGCCCCTCATAATGCCTATGCCAGTTTCAAGAGGATTCAGGAGGCCATCGGGAAGCTGGGATATTCTCAGGAGTACGACCCTGATTACAAAGGTCATTATCGGTTTGCCGGATCAGGCGAAGAGGTGGAATTTGACAGCAGCATGGAGGCGTGGAAGGTGGTGCCCGGATATGCCATGAATAAGGCGTATTTTGAATATAACGAGGAAGACAGGTTATATTATCGGTATCAGTACGGAGGTCCCCATGTGGGAGACGAAGGGCAGATCGCGGTGAGGAATATTATTTTTCAGTACTGTCCCATGGGACATTATGCCACCACAGATTATCTGGACATCGATGTCCACACTCCTCAGTACGGATATTACATAACCGGCGGAGAAGCCATCCCCGTGACCTGGGATAAGGACGGCGAGTTAGGCGTAACCCATTATTACAATGAGGAGAAGGAAGAAATCACCCTGAACCAGGGAAAGACCTGGGTCTGCATCATTTCTGCCCGTGATTTCTCCAAATCGGATATCTATGGAAAAGACAACCAGAAGACCAACTGACAGACAGCCAGACAGATCGGCTCATCCCAGACCTGCTGCCCGCCAGACAGAGAGGGCCAGGCAGGCACAGATGACGCAGAATCGAAAGACGAACCGGGGAGCCGGACAGCCGGGGCGTCCGGGAACTCAGACAGGTCAGGCAGCCAGGAAGAGAGGGCAGCAGCCGTCTGCGCTCCGGAGTCAGAGGCAGCCCTCAGGCTCCGGGGCGGGAGGCCGGCCCGTCCAGGGAAGTTCCCGCTCAGGGAGCCGGTCCCGGTCAGGCCCGAATTTTCTGGTTCAGGGAAGCATCCTGGCGGCAGCAGGCATCCTTGTCCGCCTCATCGGTATGGTCTACCGGATTCCGCTGGCCAAAAAGATCGGAGATGACGGAAACGGCTATTATAATGCCGCCTACTCCATCTACTCCATTCTCCTGATCATGTCCTCCTACAGCCTTCCAGTAGCCGTCTCGAAGATGGTTTCCGCCAGGCTGGCTAAAAAGGAATACCGCAATTCCGTAAAGATCTTCCGCGCAGCCATGTTCTATGCCACGGCGGCAGGCATGGCCGGATTTTGCGCCCTGTGGTTCGGGGCGGATTATTTTGCGGCCAGGGTGATCAAGATGCCATACAGTTCCTATGCCTTAAAGGCCCTGGCTCCCACGATCTGGATCATGGCTTATCTGGGAGTTCTGAGAGGATATTTTCAGGGGCATTCCACCATGATTCCCACGGCGGTGTCCCAGATATTCGAACAGATTGTCAATGCGGTCATCAGTATCGTGGCTGCCTCTGTCCTGTTTGATGTGGGGGTAAAGTCCAATCTGGTTTACAGAGATACGGAGTACTCCTACGCTTTCGGAGCGGCGGGAGGAGCCATCGGCACAGGCGCCGGGGCTCTGGCGGCTCTGGTGTTTTTCCTGCTCCTCATGGCGGTGTACCGTCCCACCATGAAAAAACAGGTCCGCAGAGATCAGGGGACTTATGTGGAGGGTTACGGCGTCATTTCCCGCACCATGTTTGTGACGATACTGCCTATCATCGTCAGCAGCGCCATTTACAATATCAGCAACGTGGTGGACAACAGTATCTTCGGTCATGTGATGGAAGGACTGGGAGAGAGCGAACTGACGGCGGCTCACTGGGGAGTCTATATGGGACGGTATCATCTCCTGTTTAATATTCCCGTGGCCATCGCCAACTCCCTGTCTTCATCCCTGATCCCGTCTCTGTCCAGAGCCGCGGCCGGCCATGACCGGAAACTGATCCGATCCAGGATCTCAAGTGCGGTCCGGTTTTCCATGATCATCGCTATCCCGTCAGCCGTAGGACTTACTGTGCTGGCAGAGCCTGTGAGCAATCTTCTCTTTTCCGGTATGGATAATGCCATGCTGGTCCGGATGATGATCCTGGGCTCCTCGGCAGTGGTCTTTTTCTCCCTGTCCACGGTGACCAATGCGGTGCTCCAGGGAATCAACCGGATGCAGGCGCCCATTATCAACTCGGCTGTCTCGCTGACGGTCCATGTGGCAATCCTCTACGGTATGCTGAGGGTATTTCGGCTGGGGATCTACAGCGTGGTCTATGCCAATATTCTGTTTGCCGCTCTTGTGTGTGTGCTCAATGCCGTTTCCATTGCCAGGGCAGTGAGATACCGTCAGGAGATCGTGAAGACGTTTCTGATTCCTCTTCTGGCCTCTGCCGTTATGGGAGCAGCGGCTCTGGGTACCTATCGGCTGTGTCTGAAAGCGGCAGGAAGCGCCGTCAGCACGTCAGCGGCGATCGCAGCGGCCGTGGCGGACTATTTTGTCCTTCTGATTAAACTGAGAGGGGTGGATGAACAGGAACTGCGCGGCATGCCGGGAGGGACCAGGCTTCTGGGTCTGGCCAGAAAACTGCATCTGATGTAAATCTTTATGGACAAAAGTCGGGGAAAGTTGTACAATCTATCTGGCGGTTTCGGCCGCTGTCAAAAAAGGGAAACAATGGAGGAATGGAAAAATGGCTGCGTGGAGCGTAGTGGTTGACGGACAGGTTCATCAGGTGAGATCAAAAGGGGCAAGTCTGATCATCGACGGAGAGAAGACCAAACTGAAAGATCTGATGTCCAGAAAAGAAGGGATCTACAAAGTATATCAGGTGCCTGTGGGAGGTAAGACGGCACAGTGTTATGTAAATACCTGGGTAGGAGGCATGAAGCTTGCCATAGACGGCATCGACTGTGCCACAGGGGCTGCTTTTACCCCTCCGGAGATGCCTAAGTGGGCTTATGTTTTCATGGTGATCCACTGTCTGAACTTTTTGAACGGAGCTTTGGGAGCATTGCTGGCCATCGTGGGTATCATGGCTACGATCTCCATCTCCAGCAATACCAGATTGTCGGTTCCTGTAAGGATCCTTCTGGATATTGCCATGGTGGCAGTTTGTATAATCGTGGTCTTTGCCGTGGCTTTCGCCCTTGCGAGCGCCCTGTATTCTTAGAGGCAGAAAGATTACTGACAAGGCTTCGGAAAGAAGATTCCGGGGCCTCTTTTTATGCGCAGGCCCCCGAAAGGAGTATTGCCGCCTGTCGGCGGCACGGGGGC
>CAJUJV010000118.1 GCA_910586845.1 uncultured Hungatella sp. | reverse complement strand
AAGATGTCGTCTTATTTTTTATTTCTTAAAATTCCCCAGGTAAAGTTACACTATCGTGACACAACAAAGGCTCCTGAGGAAAACCCCAGAAGCCCTATGTTCCTGACTCTTTTTCAATTTTGCCAGTTTTTCAAATCTTAATCTTCAACCTTAACGATCTCTCTCTTGTTATAAGAACCGCAGGCCTTACAAACTCTGTGAGGCATCATCAAAGCGCCGCACTTGCTGCACTTTACCAGATTCACAGGGCTCATCTTCCAGTTTGCTCTACGCTGATCTCTTCTTCCTTTTGAAGATTTATTCTTTGGACAGATAGACATGGTTTACACCTCCTTCAACTGATTAAAAATATCCTGGATAACAGACATTCTTGGGTCCGGTGAGCTGCGGTCACAGTCACAGGTCTCATAATTGAGATTGGCCCCACATCTATTACAAATCCCCTTGCAATCTTCATTACACAGGACTTTCATAGGTAAGTTCAGCAACAGTTCATCACGAACCAGCTGGTCAACATCCAGATTATAACCTTGTAAATATGGCTGTTCGTCCAGATCTTTTGCTCTGTCTTCATCGGTCTGTTTCATATCAAACGTCCGTTCCAAAGTCAGAGAAAAGGGAATCTCCACAAGCTCCAGACAACGGCTGCATGGTATCATCAGAGACAGCTTCACGGTCCCGTCAAGCACCAGCATACGGTCGCCTGTATTTACCACATGAAGCCTGACCGGTTCGGCATTAACCAGATCATATACACCATCTGGTGCATGAAACTTCTTCATCTCAAGCTCTTGTGTGTAAATCTTCTCTTTTCCGTCTCTGGCAAACAACTCAGTCAAGTTAATCAGCATATTAATCTCCTAATACGCACCTTTGTCATTATACATAGGTGGACTCCATTTGTCAACCAAATTCTTCTAAACTTCCCTTAAATTATTACAATTCCTTACTGAACCAGAGCCAGAGTCTCCCTTGCGATGGCAAGCTCCTCGTTGGTGGGGATCAGCATCACTTTTACTTTGGAGTCCGCGGCGGAGATGACAGCCTTCTTGCCTCTCACATCATTGGCCTCGTCGTCGATCTTTACTCCCAGGTAGCCCAGGTAGCTGCAGATAGCCTTTCTTCCCACTTTATCATTCTCGCCTACACCGGCGGTAAAGGCGATGGCATCTACACCGTTCATAGCTGCGGTGTAAGCGCCGATGTACTTGGCCACACGATAGATAAATGCCTCCAGGGCCACTTCTGCCAGATGGTTGCCCTCTTTCTTGGCAACCTCAATATCGCGGAAATCGCTGGATACTCCGCCGCTCATGCCCAGAACGCCTGATTTCTTGTTCAGGATATTTAAAACTTCATTGACATCCTTGCCCTCTTTATTGCAGATAAACTGAACGACAGCCGGATCGATATCACCGCTTCTGGTACCCATGATCAGTCCTTCCAGAGGAGTCAGACCCATACTTGTGTCTACACATTTGCCTCCGATGGAAGCAGACACGCTGGCGCCGTTTCCTAAATGGCATACGATAACTTTCGCATTCTTCGGGTCCAGGCCGCCGAACTTGATGGCCTCGCCGGAGACGAACATGTGGCTGGTTCCGTGGAAACCGTAGCGGCGGATGCTGTACTTCTCATAATACTCATGAGGAATCGCGTACATATAAGCCTTTTCCGGCATAGCCATACCGAAACCTGTATCCCACACCGCCACATTGGGCTTGCCGGGCATAGCAGCCTCACAGGCCTCGATACCCATAAGGTTGGCCGGATTATGCAGCGGTCCCAGGTCGAAACACTCACGGATGACTTTCTTGACGTCATCATTGACAATAATGGAATCACTGTAAATCTTCCCTCCGTGGAGGACACGATGACCGATGGCAGAAATCTCATCCGTATTTTTGATCACGCCGTGGCCGGGATCCTGAAGCGCTTCCATAACCAGTTCAATAGCTGTCTGGTGAGTAGGCATATCTTTCTCGATCTCCACCTTGTCCTTGCCAGCCGGCTGATGGGTCAGCTTGGAACCGGCAATGCCGATCCTCTCACAGAGGCCTTTGGCGATTACACTCTCGTCATCCATATCGATCAGCTGATATTTCAAAGAAGAACTTCCGCAGTTGATAACTAAAATCTTCATAATGTATCTCTTCTCCTTAATCTCTACTATTTTACGATTTCGCCGTACACTTCTCTTCCGCAGCCTGCTGCATTGGACTCATCTGTATCAATGTGCATGGCTAATGCATAAGAATCGCTTACACGTACTACAACATCACCGAATACCAGACTTCTTCCCTCGGTATCGATCTTAACAGAAACCACCTGTCCGTTCTCAACGCCAAGAGCCTCTGCATCTGCCTTGGTGGCATGGATATGACGCTTCGCGGCAATAACGCCTTCAGAAATCTCGATCTCACCCTGAGGCCCTATAATCTTGCAGGGAGCGCTTCCCCCAATATCTCCAGACTCTCTCACCGGAGCAGTAACACCGATGGAACGGGCATCTGTCAGAGACAGCTCAACCTGAGTGTCCTTTCTCACAGGTCCTAAAATAGACACTCCCTTTAACTCCTTCTTCGGTCCTACAATAGTAACCCTCTCCTCACAGGCATACTGCCCGGGCTGAGACAGATCCTTCTTTTTCGTCAGAACATAATCCTTACCAAACAAGATCTCCAGATGTTCCTGTGACAAATGTACATGACGTGCGCTGGTCTCAACAATAAAGTTCATAGTAATATTCTCTCCTCTTTCTCAGTATTAAATCAACAGTCCTGTCTTGATTCTATTCTATATTTTAGGAGGTTTACCATATTTTTTCAAGTCCTCTCCCCGAAATAGTTTGCTTTTTTTACGAAACAATGATATGTTATAACCAATGAGCAGTGCGAAAGAGGATAAAAAAGCAGCGGCGTTGTGCTTGCACATAAGCAGCGGCTTTTTTATCCTCTTTCATAGCCCCCCTGCATTCCCGCAATTCGCTCTCTTCCCAGAAAGGACCCTCATTCCCATGACAGATTTCCCAACAATCACAGGCATCATTGCCGAATACAACCCATTCCACAGCGGCCACGCCTTCCATTTACAGGAATCCAGACTGCGTACCGGTGCCTCCTACACCGTCGTAGTCATGAGCGGAGATTTTGTTCAGCGGGGAGTGCCTGCCATCTACGATAAATACCTGCGCACCCGCATGGCTCTTCTCTCAGGAGCAGACCTGGTACTGGAACTTCCCCCTGCCTTCGCCGTCTCCAGCGCCGAAGACTTCGCCTCCTGTGCTGTCTCCCTCCTGGACCAGCTGGGAGTCGTCAGCCACATCTGCTTTGGAAGCGAATGCGGCGATATTAAAAGACTGACCGATCTGGCTGACCTTCTCCTTGAAGAACCCGCTCCCCTTTCAAGATTAATAAAAGAACACCTCTCTGCCGGCTGTTCTTACCCCAGAGCATTAGAAGCGGCACTGACCACCTGCCTCCCTGCACAAAAACAGAGAGATTCCGCCTCCTCGCTTCTCTCCTCCCCCAATAACACTCTGGGCATCGAATATATAAAAGCCCTCCGCAGGCGCCAAAGCACCATAATTCCCATGACGCTTCCCAGAATCGGCGCCGGTTACAACGACGAGGAACTGGCACCGGCGTTCAGTTCCGCCTCCGCGATCCGCAAGACGATCCTGGAACACACCGGCTACGGACAAAATCCGGACATGCTTCTTTCCGGTCAGATTCCCCTGGCCTGCCTGGAACTGATGAAATCTGCTACCCCTCTTTGCCCCGATGATTTTTCCGTGCTGCTGTCCTATCGCCTTCTGGAGCTTCAGTATCAGAATATCTCTCCGGAGATATTTGCCGGTGTCTCACCCGGGCTTTGTGCCCGAATACAAAAGCAGCTTCTTCATTTTACTGCTTTCCAGGGCCGCGTCGCTGCTCTGAAAACAAAACAGTACACCTATACCCACATCAGCCGCAGCCTGATGCATATCCTCCTGCACATGACAGCGGAAGACGTCAGTCGTCGCAAACAGGAAGATTATTGTTCCTATATCCGGATCCTGGGCTTCCGAAAAAAGGCTGCTTCTCTTTTGGGGTACATCAAAAAGGCATCAAAACTGCCTCTGATCACCAAGACAGCTGATGCCTCCAGAATCCTTTCTCCCCATGCGCTGGAACAATTTCAGAGAGACCTGTTCTGTTCCCATATCTATCAGTCCGTGTTGGAACAAAAAAGCGGGATACGCCCTGAAAATGAATATACTCATTCTGTTATTGTGGTGTAGCGCCCGGAATTCCTTTCGCCTCCTGAATCTGTCTCATCAGGACTTCCACATTTTTCTGAAACCGTTCATTGTCAGGCTCCATGGCCAGGGCTTCTTTCTCCTCTTCCAAAGCCTCCTTAATCCGTCCTGTATGGAACAGGGCCATTGCCCGGAGGTCATGGGGGAGACTGCCCCAGGAATCCGCTTCGCAGATATAGGATTTGGGGCGGTGGGTGATCTCCAGGGCGCAGCCTGTAAAATACAATACCCCCTCCCATTTCTTTTCTTCATAGAGAGCATAAGCCAGATCCACATAAGGTTCCCGTAGGTGAGGAGCCTGGATCGCGGCTCTGAGATACCAGTCTCTTGCCTGATTTCTCTCCCCCTTCATCAGATAGGACTTTGCAATATAACGCATGGAAGCCGCCCGTTCGTCTTCCCATGTAGCTTTCGCCATAGACAAATGACGCTTCAGAGTTCTGATACAGTCGTCCCATCTTTTTTTATACATATATTCCCTGCCAAGATAATGCATGTTTCTGTCATCTTCCGGATCCTCAGCCACCGATAATTCCAAAAGAGGCAGATACTGCCCCCGAGACTTTGAACTATCCGGATAGTGATTCAGCTGGATTCCCTCCGCCGTAATCGTCTTTTCCGTGGATTCTTTTCCCGTCCATTGTAGTACCTCATGGACCGGATGAACCCACTGATAGCCATGACGGCTGTGAATTTTATCGATCCAGAACACCACACCCTCCCGTCCTTCTTTCGTGAAACTCCATGTATACCGGTATCTGGCGCGGGACACTCCTTTTTTCCATGCCCGCTCTAAAGCTTCTCTCCAGCCTGGTTCAAATACCTCATCCAGATCCGTACACACACAGATATCCGCATCCTCCGGCACCAGATCCAGAGACCTGTTTCTGGCCGTATCAAATCTCCACGGCCTGATCTCTTCTTCCGTCACATTCACCCCATTTGCTTTCAGTTTTTCCACTGTATCATCCTCGGAGCCCGTATCCAGCACCACAATTTCGTCTGCCTCCGACATGGAACGAGTCCATCTCTCCACAAACTTTTCCTCATTTTTACAAATAGCATAGACCACGACTTTCATAACTTTCTCCCCGATTTTCCTGATTGATCTGTTTTTTCCAAAGAATCAGAAAGGGGCTGATGAACCGTCATCAGCCTCTCTCCCAAATTAATTCTTTTGAAGACAATAGTTCTTTCGTCAGTTTAATCTTCGAATGGTTATCGCTGTATTGCTGTAAGTTCCGTTTGCATTATCCGCTACCAACGTAATGTTGGCCGGAGCGGAAGTCACATTGACTACCGTCGCTCCTGACAATGTGTCGGTATCATTGGCTGCCGTAATGGTAGCCGTAGAGGTGGTTCCGGGAATCTCTGTTCCTCCGTTGGCCAGATGAACTTCTAAAGAAGTAGGCGGCGTAACAGAAGCAGCATTGGTTCCAACCGTATTGTAGTAAATCTCATAAAATCCATTTTGATTCAGAGTAAAAACTCCTGTGCTCGGCGAATGGAGTATGGAGGTTCCTGTTGTGGCCTGATCATTATCAAATGTAAAGATTCCATCAGCAGCCGGTGTCTGATCAGCCACGTTGGTGGCCGCGAGGGCACTGACTTCCGGCGCTTCCCCTGCCGGACCAGTGGGGCCGGTAGGACCTGTAGGACCCTCGGCTCCAGTCGCTCCCGTGGGTCCTGTCGGGCCTATAGGACCTTCTGCTCCAGTCGCTCCTGTAGCCCCGGTCGCTCCTGTGGCTCCCGTCGGACCTGTTGGGCCTGTCGGGCCTACCGCTCCGGTCGCTCCTGTAGC
>CAJUJV010000117.1:3601-6224 GCA_910586845.1 uncultured Hungatella sp. | reverse complement strand
GGAGGATGGGGTTATGTCTGCTGATATTAGCGGCGGTGGGACTGGTTTCCTCCATCACGGCCCAGTTTTTTGCAGCCAAGGCGGCGGTGGGGTTTTCCGCGAAGCTGCGGCAGGCCCTGTTTGACCATATTCAGGGGCTGAATTTCACTAATATCGACAAGGCGGGCACATCCACAATGATCACCCGTATGACCAGCGATATCAACCAGGTTCAGTCGGGGATCAATCTGGTGCTGAGACTGTTTCTGAGGTCGCCGTTTATCGTCTTCGGCGCCATGATCATGGCCTTTACCATCAATCTCCGGGCAGCCATGGTCTTTGTGGTGGCTATCCCGCTGCTCTCAGTGGTGGTCTTCGGGGTCATGCTCATCAGTATGCCCCTGTATAAAAAAGTCCAGAAGCAGCTGGACCAGGTTCTTCTGACCACCAGAGAGAATCTGCTGGGAGCCAGGGTGGTCCGGGCATTTAACCGCCAGGAGGACGAAGTCAGAAAATTTGATCAGGAAAATGCCCTTCTGGTACGGCTTCAGGTCTTTGTGGGCAAGATCTCGGCTCTGATGAACCCTGTCACCTATGTGATCATCAACGGAGCCGTCATCGTGCTGATCCAGACCGGAGCATGGCAGGTGGAGGAGGGCATTATCAGCCAGGGCGAAGTGGTGGCTCTGGTTAACTACATGTCCCAGATCCTGGTGGAACTGGTGAAGCTGGCCAACCTGATCATCACCATCTCCAAGGCTCTGGCCTGCGCCAACCGGATCAACGGAATATTTGCGGAGGAGACCAGCATCCTGGAAAAACCAGGAGCAGATAAGGGCGGAGACGGCCTGAGCTCAGAGGCAAAAGTAGAATTCCGGGATATGGATTTCTATTACGCGGGGGCAAAAGAGCCTTCCTTAAGCAGCATCACATTCAGTGCCCTGAAAGGCCAGACCATCGGAATCATCGGAGGCACCGGTTCCGGAAAATCATCTCTCGTGAACCTGATTCCCAGATTCTATGACGCCAGAAAAGGAGCGGTTCTGGTTGACGGGAAGGATGTAAAGGACTATACTTTATCCGGGCTCAGAGAAAAGATCGGAGTGGTTCCCCAGAAAGCAGTGCTGTTCAAGGGAAGTCTCCGGGACAATATGAAGTGGGGCAAAGCCGATGCCACGGATCAGGAGATCTATGAGGCCCTGGACACGGCACAGGCGAGAGAATTTGTGGACAGCAAAGAGCAGGGACTGGACCTTATGATCCAGCAGGGAGGCAGGAACCTGTCAGGCGGACAGAAACAGCGTCTCACCATAGCCAGGGCTCTGGTGCGTCAGCCGGAGATCCTGATCATGGATGACAGCGCATCGGCTCTGGATTTTGCCACCGACGCGGCTCTGAGAAAAGCCATAAAAGAACACACGGCGGACATGACTGTGTTCATTGTGTCTCAGAGAGCCACGACCATCAGAAACGCGGATCAGATCCTGGTACTTGACGACGGAAAACTGGTAGGCCTGGGGACTCATGGGGATCTTCTGGAACGATGTGAGGTTTACCGGGAGATCTGCCTGTCCCAGCTGTCAGAAGAGGAGGTGCGCCAGTGAAAAAACACAGATCAACCGTAAAAAGGATCCTGGACTACATCGGCCATTATAAATGGGGAGTTCTTCTGTCCCTGTGTCTGGCGGCAGTCACGGTGATCACCACCCTCTACGCCCCCATTCTCATCGGCGATGCCGTGGACCTGATCGTGGGTCAGGGCAATGTGGACTTTGAGGGCCTTATGGGAGTCCTGAAGAAGATGGCGGCAGTGATACTGATCACCGCAGTGTCCCAGTGGCTCATGAACCATATCAATAACAAGATCACCTACCGGGTTGTAAAAGACATCCGGACCAGAGCCTTTGAACATCTGGAAGTGCTTCCGCTGCGGTATGTGGATTCCCATCCTTCAGGAGACGTGATCAGCCGGATCATCGCCGATATCGACCAGTTTTCCGAAGGACTCCTGATGGGATTTACTCAGCTGTTCACCGGCGTACTGACCATCATGGGAACCCTGGGGTTCATGTTCTATGTCAATGTATGGATCGCCCTGGTAGTGGTATGCGTGACGCCGGTGTCCCTTGTGGTGGCCAGCTTCATAGCCAGAAAGACTTACATCATGTTCAGGCATCAGTCCGAGACCAGAGGAGAACTGACAGGCCTCATAGACGAGATGCTGGGCAATCAGAAGGTGGTTCAGGCCTTCGGACATGAAGAGGAGGCTCAGAAGAGCTTTGAGGAGATAAACGAGAGGCTGGGCAGATACAGCCTGAGAGCTACCTTCTTCTCGTCCATCACCAACCCATCTACCCGTTTTGTCAACGGGCTGGTCTATGCCAGCGTGGGGGTGGCCGGGGCTTATGCCGCAGTCCGCGGCCTGCTTTCCGTGGGAAAACTGTCCAGCTTTCTGAGCTACGCCAATCAGTATACCAAACCCTTTAACGAGATTTCCGGCGTGGTCACGGAGCTGCAGAACGCTCTGGCTTCGGCTGCCAGAGTCTTCGCCCTCATCGACGAGGAGCCCTTAAAGCCGGAGGACGAGGATGCCGTGGACTTAAAGGCGGCAGATGGCAGCGTAAAACTGGAGCATGTGTATTTC
>CAJUJV010000117.1:0-3591 GCA_910586845.1 uncultured Hungatella sp. | reverse complement strand
TATAACCCGGACATCTCTCTCATCGAGGACTTTAATCTGGAGGTGAAGCCGGGGCAGAGGATCGCCATCGTCGGTCCTACGGGCTGCGGAAAGAGCACGGTGATCAATCTTCTGATGAGGTTTTATGACGTGGATTCCGGCTGTATCAGAGTCAGCGGCCACGATATCCGCCATATGACAAGAAGAAGCCTGAGAGCCGGCTACGGCATGGTGCTCCAGGAGACATGGCTGAAATCCGGCACGATCCGGGAGAATATCGCCTATGGAAAGCCGGAAGCTTCCGAGGAAGAGATCATCCGGGCCGCCAAAGAGGCCCATGCTCACAGTTTCATCAAACGTATGCCTCAGGGATACGACACGGTGATCTCCGAGGACGGCGGAAATCTGTCCCAGGGACAGAAGCAGCTTCTTTGTATCGCCAGAGTCATGCTGTGCCTGCCGCCTATGCTGATCCTGGATGAGGCGACCTCATCCATCGATACCAGAACGGAGATCCGGATCCAGAAGGCATTTGCCAAGATGATGGAAGGCCGAACCAGCTTTATCGTGGCCCACCGTCTCTCCACCATCAAAGAGGCGGATGTGATCCTGGTCATGAGAGACGGCCACATCATCGAACAGGGAAGCCATGAGGAGCTTCTGAGTAAAGGCGGTTTCTATGCACAGCTGTATAACAGCCAGTTTGCCCTGGCATAGCCGCCGCCAGGTCCGTACCTGGACAGAAAAAGATATAACAGATTAGGAGATGAAATAGCAATGGTTATAACAGATGATATCATCTATGTGGGAGCAGAGGACAGCAGTCTGGATCTGTTTGAGAGCCAGTACCCTGTCCCTGACGGAGTTACTTATAATTCCTATGTGATCCTGGACGAAAAGACGGCAGTCATGGACACGGTGGACAACAGAGCCACCGGCCAGTGGCTGGATCAGGTGAAGGAGGCTTTGGGGGAGAGAAAAGCAGATTACCTCATCATCTCCCACATGGAACCGGATCATGCAGCCAATCTGGCGAGATTCACAGAGCTTTATCCGGAGGCGGTGATCGTGGGAAATGCAAAGACCTTTCCTTCCATCAGACAGTTTTTCCATATGGATCTGGAGGGAAGAACCCTTCTGGTGAAAGAAGGGGACACTCTGTCCCTGGGCCGTCATACCCTGCAGTTCTTCATGGCGCCCATGGTGCACTGGCCTGAGGTCATGGTTACTTATGAGCAGACAGAGAAGATCCTGTTTTCTGCCGACGCCTTCGGTACTTTCGGGGTGCATTCCGGCCTGAAGGAGCAGTGGACGGAGGAGGCTGCCAGGTATTATCTGAATATCGTGGGCAAATACGGCGTACAGGTTCAGTCCCTGCTAAAGAAAGCCGCAGGCCTTGAACTTCGTATGATCTGCCCTCTCCACGGACCTGTCCTTAAGGAGGATCTGGGGTTCTATCTGGAAAAATATCAGATATGGAGCAGCTACGAGCCCGAGAACCATGGGATTCTTGTGGCTGTGGCTTCTATCCACGGCAATACCCGGGCGGCTGCAGAGGAGCTGGCGCAGATGCTGAGGGATAGAGGAGAAAGAGTGGAAGTGCTGGATCTGGCAAGGACGGATGTGTCTTACGCGGTGAGAAAGGCCTTTGCCTGGGACCGCCTGGTGCTGGCAGCCGCCACCTATGACGCGGGAGTCTTTCCGCCCATGGAAGCCTTTCTGTCCCACCTGAAGTCCAAAAATTATCAGAAGAGGACCGTAGCCCTGGTGGAGAACGGAACCTGGGCGCCCGGGGCTGCAAAAGAGATGAGAGCCGCAGTGGAGGCCATGAAACAGATGACCGTCTTGGAGCCGGTGGTGACCATCCGCTCGGCCCTTAACGAAGACAGCAGGAATGCTATGGAACAGCTGGCCGGGAAACTGGTCGGATAAGTAGGAAAACAGGATAGAAAGAGAGCGGAGATCGGGAATGTCATCATCTGACAAGACTGTCTCCGCTCTGTTTTTGTCTGCCTGGATTGTAGTGAAATGTGTTGGTAAAAATGTTGTATTTTGACTCTGTTTGTGTTAAACTGCAGACAGAGCAAAGATTTCTCAGAACCCTGACTGCAGGTCGGGCGTACAGGCGGCAGAAGCCGTGTCTTGAAAATTCTTATTTTCTTTAGAAATCAGGTGCTTTGAATCCATGTAAAACTAAAACGGCCTTATTTAATCGTAGTATGAAAGGCAATCCCAAAAGAGAGGAGGAAAGGTTGGGAAAAGAAAAATTACAGTGGCACCCAGTGTTCTGCGCGGCTCTGGAAGTCGAATTGGAAGGGGTAGAAGGAATCAGGTTTCATCGGGAATATAATCTGACAAGAAAGCCGCTCCAGGTGGACATCGTTATCGTAGATGAGAAGAAAGAAGAAGGCAAGAGAGGAAGGCGGGGGAAGGGACTGGCCGGGATTCTGCGCAGATACAACATCATCGAGTACAAGAGTCCGGATGATACCTTGAGCATCGATGATTTCTATAAGGCGGCCTCCTACGCAGGGCTGTTTAAATCGGAAAGCCCACGGGAAGATGGAATAAAGGCCCGGGAAATAGCGGTGATTCTGGTAAGCTCGAAAAGACCGCTTAAGCTCTTGAAATATCTGCGGGAATATTGTAGGATGACAGTAAAAGAGGTGGAGAAGGGGATCTATGAGTGTAAGGGAAACTGGATATTCAAGACTTATGTGGTCATAGCCCATCCCCGCTATGGAGGGACTTACCCGTGGCTGAACAGCCTGAGCAAGAACCTGGAGGCAGATGACCGGAAAGAGATCGGGAGGCTGTTGGAGGAGGCGGGCGAGAAGAAGGACAGCAAGAGAGACGCGATTCTGGATCTGGTTCTCAAAGCTAACCCAGAGATGGCCAGGAAGATGAAGGAGGATGAGGATATGAGGGCGATTCAAACGCTTTTCGCGCCGGAACTTGCGGCAGCGAAAGAACAGGGACAGAACAGTAAACTGGTTAGTCAGGTATGCAGGAAACTGAGAAAGGGAAAAGGTCAGGAGATGATAGCAAAAGAACTGGATGAGGATCTGGATCTGATTAAAATCATTTGTCAGGCCGCGGGGGTTTTTGCACCGGAATATGAGGAAGAGAAGGTTTTTGAGGAATTTTATAGGATTCAGGAGAGTAGCGGGGATTAACAGTAATATGTTGAGGCTATCTATAAGAGAGATTTATGATATTATTATCGAGGACATGAATAAAAATCGTATGGATAAAAAAGGATAGCGGAAAGTTATCAGATACTGATATGAAAATTTGAATAAAACGGCGGCGGAATCGTAACTTGGAGGTAAGATTCTGCCGCTGTTTTATTTGGGCGGATAATAAATGTTTTGTTGATGGCGGCCAGAATCCACTATGTCAGTATCTGGCTTAGAAGTAGAATACGATATTATAAATGCATAGAAAGGGTGTCTGTCTTAGGTGAGCAAACACCTTTTTTCGTGGAATTAATCAATCTGCGAAGGGTTTATAAGACTGTTTTTGAATCTAAACAGGAAATTTTCATTCAATCTTTATTTATATCGACGTCATTCTACCATATATCAGGGAAAAAAGCTACCCCAATTTTCA
>CAJUJV010000116.1 GCA_910586845.1 uncultured Hungatella sp. | reverse complement strand
TTTTTATTGAATTTTCAAGGTGCATAGGCACTTATGCAAGTGCGAAGTTTGAGTTCTATATAAATATATTCATAGCCAGGAATAATCCATTTTGTCCAGCCATTGGGGGCTTTGGCGTCATCCTCGCATTCTACTCCGGCAAGATAAAGTCCTTTGCTGAAATCTTCCCATGGATTGAATGAACGCGAGAAATCAGACATAGCTCCCCATATGCCACTTATATTTCCATTCTCATCTTTCTTAGCCAAATGCTGAACTTCTCCAAAGTGAGAATTCGCATCAACCCATAATCTTTGAATAAAGCCCTCTCCGTCTAAAGTTGAACCTTCTTTTCCTATCACAACAAAAGGCTCCTTTACACACCTTTCAACTTTCATAATTTCCTCCTCAAATCCTGGAAATTTCTTGTCTGTAACATTTCCATATGATACCAGCCTCCTCTTTTGTCTCTTTACTCTACATGCGCGCCCTTCATCGCTGTCATAGAGCCTGGCCATGAGTGCTGCCTAAAATATGCCGCCGCCATCCGGAGCCAGATTGCGAGAAGAATCGCGGTACTCATAGAAACTATTCTTCTTCAAAGTTTCTCTTATTGTACCATGTCATTTCATGTGAATACCCTTTTTGCAAAGATTTCCGCTGCCTATGGGGAATTGGTTGGCCTATCCTGTGATTTTACATCATCGTATCATCCTTGAGAACCTCCGCCAAACTGATTTCGCGTACATTCCGCCACGCGAGGTAATATGCCAGCGCCACAGAGCCCAGGATCGCCAGTATAAACAGGAGAATGGGAACAAACGGAGCCTCCGCCATAAATTCCCCCGGTTCCACATAACTCAGCTTCAGCATATACCCCACCACAACCGCTGCCAGAGGAAGTGTGATCAAAATCGGACGGCCTGCCAGGACCATCGCCTCAATACAGAACATTTTCCCCATACCTGCGGGCGTCAGTCCCACTGACATATATCTTACAAATTCCCTTTTCCTCTGACGCGCGAATCCCAATGTGTTGGAAAACACATTGCCGATGCCAATGATCGCGAGCAGGATACAAAAACATCCAAATACCGCCATCATTCCCCGTATCTGCTTATCATTTGTCTCATATTCCTGAATGCGGTTTTCGGATTCTATGGTATATTTCCCGCTGAGGATCTGACGGATCTCTTCCTGAACCATGTTCAGCTCTTTCAATGATGCCTTTTCCTCATTCCGTACACGGATATAGCTGTCTTCTTCCATTCCTCCGATCTGCCCCTTGATCTCCTTCCATAAAGATACCGGGATAAAATGCACCAGTTCGTAATAATTAAGCGTTGCGTATTCCTCCCTTAAAACAGGGACTTTTTCCGTATAAGCCAGGACCGGTATCTCAGCCGTCATCTCCTCTTTCCCTGACTGTCTCAAAATACTCGCGGCGTTTTCCCCCGCGCCCGGCACCTTTATATAAGGCATAAAATCCGGATGCCTGAAATCCGGATTTGTCACGTCCCGGATCTGATTTAATATGACTGTCCCGCCAAGCCGCGGCGTAACGCCGATCTGTTCACAGTAAGCCAGAAAGCTGTTATCATCCAGTATGATGATCGGCGCGTCCACCAGCCAGCCGCCATCCGCCTGTGTTACAAATTCTCCGGACCCATGTGAAAATCCGCCGAAGGATTTCATCTCTTCGCTCATTTCTTCCTCTGCAATGATCCGCTTCGCCATCGCCTTCTGATATATAACAGCGCTTTCCAGTCCCTTGATCCCCTGAATACGATCCGTCTCTTCAAAAGCATCCACATCCGCGTCTTTCACGGTAACCATGACATCCCACACTTCCTGATACCGTTCAAAATAGGTCTCCCTTGTGCTGATCCCGGAAAGGGCAAAGAAGCACTCCATCACCGTGAATGCCAGAAACGCGAATATCAGAGATAAGGATGCCGTCCGCAGAGCTTTTCTCTGGGCTTTCAGCGCATTGCCGGCCAGTTCCCCCTCCACTCCAAAGAGCAGCGAAAGGAAATGAGAATTTTTCCGGCGCTTTAACTGTAATTCTCCGGCATTTCTGATTGCTTGAAGCGGCGTCATCCTGCTTAAGTCTCTGGCCGGCAGCCATGCACAGATCCATATGGTAAGTACGCTCACCAGCAATGTCAGTACCAGTACCAGCGGATGATAACCGGGTACCGCTTCATGTCGTCCCGGAATATCGCTTCCCAGCAGAGTATTAGACAACTGCGTCAGGCCCATACTGCCCCCAATGCCGATCAGATTCCCCGCCAGTATGGGAACGGCACAGAGCGCTGCTGCTTCCTGCAGAAGGCATGTCCGGATCTGCTTTGGCGTGGCTCCGATACTTGAGAAAATGCCAAACTGATGGATCCGCGCGTTCATGGATACCGCAAAGGAGTTGTGAATAATCACGATCAGCGAAAACGAGGCCGCAAGCGTGATCAGGATAAACATCGGAAACAACAGTCTGGGCGCTGTATCACTGGAATCCCTGACCAGGTACATTGCCAGGAGTTCATAATTGTAAACGATTTTTTCCGGTGAGGCTCCTATTTGTTCCGCGATATGAGGGGTATCTGAAAAAACAGAGCCCCTGTCGCTAAAATAAATATCTAATCCTTTACATTGGCGAAACTCTTTACGGCTTCCATGTCCTCTTCCGAAAATCCCCCGGAAATCCGGCTGTGCCAGCCGCCTTCCTCCAGTTCGATCCGCTCAACCTCGTATTTCCATGCATTGTAAAACAGCCCGCACAACAGGGATAAAAGCAGGGCGGAAATAAACGCCCCGATCATGACGGACAAGCCGGAGGAACGGTTGTTTTTCAAGAAACCAGCCGAATAATCTCTCCACATATCTGATTGAGACATCACTTTCACCTCCTCCGCTCATCGCTGACAATGCAGCCGTCCTCAATGGTTATAACACGGTCTGCTTCCAGAGCCACCTTTTCATCATGGGTGATCAGCAAAATAGTCTGCTCCAGATTGCGGCCCGCAAGTTTCAGCATGTCGATGATCTCTTTGGAATTTTTCTGATCCAGGTTCCCGGTCGGCTCGTCCGCCAGAAGCAGGGCCGGACGGTAGATCAGGGAACGGGCAATCGCTGCCCTCTGCTGCTGGCCCCCGGATAACTGGTTCGGCAAAGCCTCAAGCCTGTCCGCGATGCCAAGGGAATTTACCACCTTCTCAAAATATTCCTGATTGGGCTTTTTCTTATCCAGCGCCAGAGGCATGAGGATATTCTTCCGCACCGTCAGTGTGGGGATAAGGTTATAAAACTGATACACAAGCCCCACTTTCCTGCGCCGGAAAATTGCCGCCTCTGTCTGGTTCAGTCTGGAAAGATCGGTTCCGTCTATTATAACCTTTCCCTCTGTGGGCTTATCCACGCTGCCGAGAATATGCAGCAGGGTTGATTTTCCGGAACCGGATGCCCCGACAATTGCCACAAATTCCCCTTTGCTGACTGACAGATTGATCCCGTTAAGGGCTGTAACCTGATTCCCACCGGAGCCGTATACTTTCTTTACTCCCTCACATCTCAAAATTTCCATTTTGTGTTTTCTCCTTTCATCTGCCTGTCCGCTTTCCAGGACATCCAGGTACACCCCTGTGGTGTTTCATCTGCCTGTCCGCCTTCCAGGACATCCAGGTACACCCTTTTGGCGTTTCATCTGCCCTATGGGCTTTTACAATATCAGTATAGCAAACGAAAATTACAACTCAGTGACCAATGTCATTTAGTTTAGGCCTTTAAGAAAGATTTCTTGCGCAAAATGGAAAATAACGAAATCGCTGTATAGTTGAGTGAACGATGTCGTGGTGGTGCCCGAGAGAAACGGTGTCCCATATCGGGAACGCGTTAAGTAAGCAAACCCCAGCCAGCGAATTCTGCTTTTGCCAGCGAGGGGAGGGAGGCATGGTGCCGGTCGGGTGAATTTATGCCATGGAGATGAGACCAGGAAAACAGGAGGGCCTCACCCCGAGTATTTTCTGTTTTAAGGGCTCATCGGAATGTTTGGCATATCTGAACCCGGACGGCACCATGCCTCCCTCCCCTCGCTGGCCTGCCATAACCGCCGACTTTATTTACTCAAACGAAATTCGCTTAACTAAGTGACATTGACTCAGTGACTGTAAAAGTGAATTTCAAAAAGAGCGCCTCCCTCCGGTTTATTTTTTGCCCGTATGGTTCCGTTCTGGCGTTCAATCATCTCTTTTGACAAAGCAAGCCCGATTCCGATACCGCCCTCACCTGCGTTTTTTCCCCTGTAAAACCGTTCAAAGAGGTGGGGAATATCCTCTTTCGCAAATCCTTCCCCATCGTCCCAGATCAGGATTTCTGTATAGAGGGAATTCTGCGTATAGGAACAATGAACCGTTCCGCCAGGGCTGTGTTCCATGCAGTTTTTCATCAGGTTCATGACCGCCTCCATGGTCCAGTCCAGATCCGCAGTCACCAGCATTTCCCCCTGCTCCGGTATATCAACAGAAGTGTGGGAACTCGCAAACAACTCCTGCAGGTTATCCGCCGCGAGGACAAGAAGCGTAAAGACATCTACCTCATCTCTCTGTAAATGTAAGGTTCCGGCATCAATCCTGGACAGGACCAGCAGAGCCTCTTCAAGACGGGTCAGCCGTAAAAGCTGTTTCTCTACCTGTTCCAGATGTTTATGATCCATGTTCTGCTTCATCATCTGGACAGAGAGTGAAATGGCTGTGATGGGCGTTTTGAGCTGGTGGGCAATATTGGACAGGTTTTCCGCGAAATCGTTCTTTGCCTGTATTGCCTTGTCCCTGGTCTGATAAAGAAATGTCACTGTCTTATAGATCTCATCTTCCAGTTTTGAAAAAACATCCTCCCCGCAGGAGGACAAAATGGCAGCCCTGCCGGTATTTGCCTGTTCCAGATACTCCTCCAGATTCCGGATCCGTATGGCTTCCCTTTTATTACGATACAAAAAGGTAACCATAAACAGCAGGATTCCTGTGAGAAACCCTGCAGCTGCAAACAAAATATTCTGCCGGGAGTTGGGGCCTGAAAAATCAGAAACGCGGTATCCCAACGCGGACAGCACCTCTTCGTTTGCCGCGCCGTCAGGATTTCCTCCCATATATTCCTTTAATGCCGCGGAAATGATCGTTTTTGTTTCCGGCTCCTGTTCTGCCACTTTACTGCAGATTACATTCAATAACTCAAACTGAAGCCGGCTGTAATGGTAAGAGGCAAGGAGGGCAGAAACCGCGGCAGCAACCAGACTGACGGACAGGACGAATCCAAAAGTGACCAGTATATTTTTCCGTCCGCTCATAGGGTATCCTCCATACGATAGCCTACACTTCTGACAGTTTTCAGGCACTCTGGCTGGTGAAGCTTGTCTCTCAGACGTTTCATGGTAACAGTTAATGTATTATTGTTCACATAATTTCCATTTGCATCCCATACCTGCTCCAGTATTTTTTCCCGGGTAACCGTCTTTCCCTTATTCCTCATCAGGCACAAAAGCAGCTGGTATTCTGCCTCGCTTAAAAAGATTTCCTCCGAATGGCAGAAAACCGTATGGCGGTTTAAATCCATCCGGATCCCGTCACAGGAAAGATACTGCCTGGCCACGTTGCCGGTCCTGCGGAGTAATGCCAGAATCCGTGAATACAAGATCTCCAGTTCAAACGGCTTCACGATATAATCGTCCGCGCCGTTCCCAAAGCCGGAAACAATATCCGCGCAGTCTCCCCGGACAGTTAGAAAAATAACAGGAAGCTCTTTCCAGTTCCTGCGAATCCACTGACATAAACCGTCTCCGTGTCCATCCGGCATGTTCCAGTCCAGCAAAACAAGGGTTGGAACATGCTCCTTTAACGCCTGCCCTGCCTGCGCAAGCGTTTCACAGATCGTTACCTTAAAGTTCTTCTGTTCCAGATATTCTTTTACAATCAACCCAATACCCGGATCATCCTCAATATAATACAGATCAATCATGCCCGTCTCCAGTCCTTACTTCCCTGTCTTTTTCAATGATATCACCTTTAGTAAAACCGCTCATTCACCCCCGCGCTTGGTTCATCCATTCAGCATTGCCTGCCATTACTGTCCCATGTCCTCCTCTTTCATCCTTTTCTCCGCATCCATAACAGCGTGATAATATTTACCCGAGTCTGCCGGCATTCCTGCCCGTTTTATTCTTCCAGATAAGTATAACACAAATTAAGCGATAAATGTTCCCGACCAGCGCATCGCCCGCATCATGTTCAAAATCGAAACACTGCATGACAGAGGAAGAGATGGACCAGTTTTATGACCTGGCCAATGACTGCGGAATTATTCCCATGCGTGACAAAGAGACAGGAAAGCCCTTCCGTTTCCTGGACTGGGGAGTATTGGGCGGACCGGACCGCAGGCCTTGGGAGCAATGAGTATTTCAGCCTT
>CAJUJV010000115.1:6162-6791 GCA_910586845.1 uncultured Hungatella sp. | reverse complement strand
TTGAAGACAGAACTGATTATGATTAGACTAAATTGAGGGATACCTGCTTCGCCGGTTTTACACCTGTCCTGCAGGTGTCTCCTCAGTATAAAACACTATTTAGGAGTCCAGGAAGGCGGATATGAAAATGCAGAATAAAACCAAAGGTATGCTGTTGACTCTCGCAGGCGGGACTTTATGGGGATTTTCCGGAACCTGCGGCCAGTATCTCATGCAGCAAAAAGGAATCACCTCGGACTGGCTGGTTCCCCTGCGGCTGACCATAGCCGGTTTTTTATTGCTCCTGCTCTGTTTTTTTAAGCAGCGGGAGAAAGTATTCTCTGTGTGGAGCACCAGGAGAGATGCAGGAGCGATTCTGTGTTTCGGAATCCTCGGCATGTCCATGTGCCAGTATACCTATTTTACGGCGATCAGCGCTTCCAATGCGGGAACGGCAACCGTACTGCAATATATCGGGCCGGTTCTGATCCTGGTGTATTTGTCCCTTCGGCATAAGCAGCTGCCGCAGCCGACGGAACTGCTGGCAATCTTTCTGGCAGTGCTGGGGACTTTTTTTCTGGCGACTCACGGGAATCCCGGCGCCATGGCGCTTTCCCCATGGGCGGCATAGGGAACATGCAGCAGACTGA
>CAJUJV010000115.1:0-6152 GCA_910586845.1 uncultured Hungatella sp. | reverse complement strand
TAGTCTATGTGTCCTTAAGAACTTTAAAGATGCCGGGCCCCAGAGAGATCATCGCCATTGTCCTTGCTGTTCTGGGAACTTTTTTCCTTGCCACCCACGGAAACGCAGCCAACATGGTGCTGTCAGAAAAAGCTCTGTTCTGGGGACTGGCCTCTGCCGTAGCGCTGGCTGTATATACAGTTCAGCCGGGACGGCTTCTGGCCTCCTACGGTTCCCTTCCTGTGACGGGCTGGGGAATGTTTATCGGCGGTATGATGTTGATGGCACTGTTTTGCCCATGGCAGATTCCGGTGACGGTGGACGCCCAGGTAATAGCAGGCATGGCGGCGGTGATCCTCCTGGGAACTATCATTGCCTTTTCCTGTTATCTGGAAGGAATCCGCCTGGTAGGGCCGAAAAAAGGGAGTCTTTATGCCTCCGTGGAACCGGTATCAGCCACGGTGTTCTCTGTTCTGTGGATGCATGCGGCTTTCGGAGCGTGGGATCTTATGGGATTTGCCTGCATTTTTGCCACCATCCTTCTGCTGTCTCTCTGACATAGAGATACCTGTGCATGGATAGGATTTTGCCTTTTTTATATGGGCGTATGGTTTATAAAAAGCGAACGGTTTAAAAAATACAAATCTGTGTCCGGAACCAGATGATTCAGCAAATTAATAAAATACAGAAAGGAAAGACGAACATGAAAAAATATTGGGCAGCAATCGCGGCAGTCGGATTGATTTCCGGAATAGCGGCAGGATGCAGCAGGACAAAGCCTGCGGCTATGACAGAGGGAACTGCAGTCACTAAGACAACTGCATCCGAAACAGAAAACGGCGGGAATCAGACAGACTCTGAGACGGAAACGGCAGAAGGAGAACCTGTGGATCTGATCGTATTTGCGGCAGCTTCCATGACAGAAACCCTGACTCAGATTGCCGAAATGTATAAGGAAGTGAATCCGAATGTAAGGATTATCTATACCTTTGATTCTTCCGGAACCCTGAAGACCCAGATTCAGGAGGGAGCAGACTGTGATATTTTTATTTCTGCGGCACAGAAACAGATGGACCAGTTAGACATCCTGGCGGATCCCTCTGTAAATACGGAAAGACTTGATTTTATTCTGCCGGAAACCAGGTTTAATCTGGTGGAGAATAAGGTCGTACTGGCTGTACCGGATGACAACCCGGCAGACATTCACTCCTTCGAAGATCTGGGAACCAATAAACCGAGTCTGATCTGCCTGGGCAATGATGATGTTCCGGTAGGTGCATATTCTAAGGAAATCCTCACCGGCCTGGGGATCATGGAACAGCTGGAAGCCAGTTCTAAGATCACTTATGGTTCCAATGTTAAGGAAGTAACGACCCAGGTGAAGGAAGCATCCGTAGACTGCGGCATTATCTATGCTACGGATGCCTTTTCGGCAGGTCTGACCGTGGTGGATGAAGCAGAAGAAGGACAGTGCAGACAGGTAATCTACCCGGCAGCTGTCCTGAATATCTCCGAAAATCAGGAAGAGGCCAGGGCATTCCTGGATTATCTTTTAACGGACCAGTGTGCAGAAATATTTGAGGCTGTCGGTTTTACCATGGCACAATAAGGAAAACAGATACGCCTCTGGCAGGAGACTACCCCGGCCGCAGAAAATCATCTTTTTTTGTACAGGATTATCTGCGGCTTCTCACCGTTGCATCCATATTCGCACACAAGGAGATAAGCCTCATCCGCCACAACGCCATAACACCTGCCGCTGCCGGGCATTTCAATTTGATTTCCCAAATATACATTATTATCTTCAAGCAGTCTGACAGACTGTCCATTTGGCAGTGGATATTCAAGATTGACGTAAAAACCATTCAGCAAATTAAGGGCTTTTACCTGCAAATTCTTAATTCCAAGCCCGTTAATTTCCTCGATCAGCATTTCTTCAAATTTTTTAATTCTTCTGAACCACACCATGATTTTCAATTACCGGTTATTATTCAATAAATTTATTGACTATATCATATAAAACTATTAAAATTTAAGAAAAACCTGGGAGGTAACAGTGTGAGAGTTAAAAAAGTATTTTTGGCAGCATCCGCCTTTACCCTGCTGACCACTTCAGCAGCATTTGGCGGGACATGGAAAACCGGTGAGGGAAACTGGCAGTACGATAACGGCGAAGGAACAGAAGCATGGTAAATTTTGTAATTCTATTGGAATGTTTTGGCATATGTCTTACGGCTGTAGCCTTATTCCTTCTCCTCAACGGAGACGGCGCCAGGGAGCAGAAGCTGCTGATCATGATTCTCTGCGGTTCCCTGGTACAGAACGTAGGGTATTTATTGGAATTGATCGCGCCCACAGTGGAAGCGGCCATGACGGCGGTGACGGTGGAAAAGGTGGGGTCCGCCTTTACCCCCCTTTGTTATTGCTGGTTTATCTACATCTATTGTTCCGTTACGCCGCCCAAAAAGCTTTTAAGGCTTCTGGGCGCGGTCAGTTTTTTATCCCTGCCCACAGTGATTTTTAACTGGCGCGGTCTTTTTTACCAGGATGTCCAGTGGACAGCCGCAGGGGATGGATTCCATTATGTGATCCTTACCTATGGGCCGCTGTATGTGTTTTTTCTCATCGGCCACATTATTATTCCTTACGCCCTCTGTATCTACACCCTGGTGGGCGCTATCCGGGAACGCAGGGACCGGCAGCTCAACCGTCAGTACTGGACCATCTTGACCATTTCCGGCCTGCCTGTGGTCGTGCTCGCGGCCTATATTCTTAAAATCGTCAACATCTTTGACCTGACGCCAGTGACCCTGACCATTTCCATGTCCATGGTGGTCATCGTCATCTGGAGCCGTCGCAATTATGATTTCCGTTATCTGGCTGCGGAAAAGGTTCTTGAGAGCATGGGCGACGGCGTCATCGCGCTGGATGATCACGACCGGCTGGTCAGCTACAACCGGGCGGCGGCGGATATCTTCACCTCTCTGTCCGCCCACAGACCGGGAGAGAATATCCGGGCAGTGGAGGGTTTCCGGGAGGAAATGCTGAACAGTGATATCCCCCAGAGCTTTTCCATCAGCGGACAGCACTACGAAAGCCACAGCAAGCATATCGTAGACGAGAACGGCAAGATACAGGGGTCTGTTATTTTGATCCTGGATATGACCGATATCAAGTCCTATATTAATGAGATCAAGCGGGTGCGGCGTCAGGCGGAGAAGGCCAGCATCGCCAAAAGCGAGTTCCTGGCCAACATGTCCCACGAGATACGGACTCCCATGAACGCCATCATTGGTCTCAATGACATCATCATGGAGGAATGCGGAGACACGGAGATCTACGGCTATGCCAAGGATGTACAGTCCGCCGCCAGAAACCTGCTGACCATCATCAACGACATCCTGGACCTGTCCAAGGTGGAAGCGGGAAAAATGGAACTCCTGAAATATGAGTGTGATGAGACCATACCCTGCCGCTACAGCGGCGATGACGGCAGGATCAAGCAGATCCTCCTGAACATTCTCAGCAATGCCATAAAATTTACGAAGAAAGGCTATGTGCGGGCCTATATTACGGGGAAACCCGGCAGGGACAACGACGAGGAGCTGCTCACCTTCTGCGTGGAGGATACGGGCTGCGGTATCCGGGAGGAAGACCTTCAGAAGATTTTCGAGGATTTCCGTCAGGTGGATTCCAGGCGAAACCGGAGCGTGGAGGGCACGGGGCTGGGACTTGCCATTGTAAAACATCTGGTGGAGCTGATGAAGGGCACTATCCAGGTGGAAAGCGTCTATGGCAAGGGAACCACCGTCACCATCACCATTCCCCAGAAAATCGTGGACCGGCAGCCGGTTTCGGAGATGAAGGAGGCCCCCCAGACAGAGCAGAAGGTCACGGACGGATTTACGGCCCCTGGGGTGAAAGTGCTGATCGTAGATGACAATGTGATCAACCGGAAGGTGGCCAGAGGCTTTTTGAAAAACTACGCCTTTGATCTCACCGAGGCGGAAAGCGGGCCGGAGGCCATTGAGCGGGTCCGCTCTGACCGGTACGATCTCATCTTCATGGACCACATGATGCCGGATATGGACGGCGTGGAGGCGGCGGAGATCATCCGGAGAGACTGCGGCGACAACGGGACCGCTCCCGTCATGGTCGCTCTCACAGCCAATGCCATGGAAGGCATGAGGGAGCGTTTTCTGGAACACGGTTTCCAGGATTTTATCGCCAAGCCTCTGGACAGGACAGAGCTGAACCAGCTTCTGCTGCGCTGGGTTCCGGAGAAATATAGGCAGACGGGAGACACGGAGGAGGAATCCAAACCCCTGGACCCCTCGGCTGTCCAGATCGACGGGGTGGATATGGAGGCTGTGACCCAATATTATTCCGGCGATGAAGAGGGGTTTGTGGAACTGCTGGATCTCTACTGTATAGACGGAAAGAGGAAGATTGAGCTTCTCCATCAGGTGGTGGATTCCGATCCCCTGCGCTATCAGATCGAGGTTCACGGGCTTAAAAGCGCTTCCGCCAATATCGGAGCCATGGAGGTGTCCGCCATGGCCCGGGCCCATGAGAACGCCGCCGTACAGGGTGACATGGAATTTATCCACAGCCAATTCCCTCTTTTGATGACAGAATACGAGAAACTGCTGGTGAATATCAGACGGTATCTGGAAAAGCGGAGACAGGAAAAGGGGCGGAAAGAAAAACTCCCCTGCCTGACTATCCATGAGTTTAGGGAAGAGACAGCGGCGGCTCTGGAAGAACTGAAACATTTTCGTTCTCAAAAGTGCGGGGAGAGGGTGGAGACAATGCTGACCCATGAACTGCCCGGGGACGGGGAAGAGCGGCTTTTGGAGATACAGGAACAGCTGCGATTGTATGAAGATGACAAGGCCGAGGAGCTGCTTGGATGGCTTCTGGGCTCACTTGAAAAGGAGGAAGAAGGCAATGAGTGAAATGGGGGAAGGTCTCAAAAAACGGATTTTGGCGGTGGATGACGATGTGATCATCTTGACCCGGATTTCCAGCATCCTGCGGAATGATTACGAGCTGATTACCATCAATTCAGGGATGCGGGCTTTAAGGTACCTGGATCTGGAAAAGCCGGATCTGATTCTTCTTGATATCCGCATGGCCCAGCAGGATGGCATCGAGACCCTGCGGGAAATCCGCAGAAGAGAAGAATGTAAAGACATACCGGTGATCATGCTTACAGGCGTGGAGAGCAGGGATATGGTTGTGGAGAGCGCCAAACTGGGAATCCACGATTATCTGCTGAAACCATTTTCCTCAGTGGAACTGCTCAAAAGAGTCCGCCGGGTTTTCGGACAGGATGAGACGGAAAATGAGGAAGGAGATGAATAGATGAATACTGCTATGTCGAAGGAAGAACTTGAAAAGATATTGGACCAGGCTGTCCAGGATGTGACAGAGTGTACCGCAGGCGTGCGCCTCCACCAGGAAAATCAGTCGCC
The DNA here is from genome assembly GCA_910586845.1 of uncultured Hungatella sp. GTDB lineage: Bacteria > Bacillota > Clostridia > Lachnospirales > Lachnospiraceae > UBA3402. Next base: position 696 of record CAJUJV010000115.1, on the reverse strand, counting down.
GGGGGAAGATCTCTGTACGGTACAGATCACCTTTGACAGAGGGTTCCGCACCAGCCTTACCCTCTGCGCTGACAGGGAGCTTTTGTACCGCATGGCCAGCATTTCATTTCATGAGGAATCCGTCAGCCCTGAGGACCTGGAGGAGTTCAGCAAAGAGTATTTCAATGTGCTCTGCGGCAGGATCGCCGCGGCTATGTTTAAGGCCACACAGGTTCCTGCTCATTTCGCTCCGCCTGTATTTTATCACGGACGATATGAGCCTGAGGGACAGGAGATCCAGTTCATGCTTACCTATTCGGATGAATACAGCAAGGGCGCCCAGTTCATTCACCATGTGCCATGTTCTGGCCCCAATGAAAACATTTCGGATGAAGATTAAGAGAAGGGAGTATTTAGGAAATGAGCAAGCGAGTTATGGTAGTAGATGATTCCCGACTGGTACGGGTTCAGCTGGGTGATGTTTTGAAGGGCACGGATTACGAGATCGCCGCGTACTGCCGCAGCGGTGAGGACGCCATCGCCCAGTATGACCAGATAAAGCCTGATCTGGTGACAATGGATATTATCATGACAGGGATGGATGGACTGGACGCCTCCGAGATTATTCTGAAACAGCATCCGGATGCCAGGATCGTCATGATCTCGTCCCTGGCCTATGACGATACTTACGACAGAGCCAGGGCCATCGGCGTCAGG
>CAJUJV010000114.1:6553-6983 GCA_910586845.1 uncultured Hungatella sp. | reverse complement strand
TATAACAAAAGGAGAACCATTACAACCGTAACAGTTCTCCTCTGCATCATACGATTTTCAGAATTTTCACCGATAAAAATAATTTTACCGCATAGCCTCTTTTACTTTTGCCTTCTTGCCGGAAAGATTTCTCAGATAGAAGAGTTTTGCTCTTCTCACTTTACCTCTTCTCACTACCTCGATGTTATCAACAAACGGAGAGTGTACCGGCCATGTCTTCTCAACACCGATGCCGTTGGAATTCTTTCTCACGGTAAAGGTCTCTCTTGCACCGCCGTTCTGTCTCTTGATCACGGTGCCTTCGAAGATCTGGATCCTCTCCCGGTTGCCCTCTTTGATCTTGTTGTGTACTCTTACGGTATCGCCCACATGGAATTCCGGCACAGATGCCTTTAACTGAGTTGCTTCGATGCTTTTAATAATCTCGTTC
>CAJUJV010000114.1:6209-6523 GCA_910586845.1 uncultured Hungatella sp. | reverse complement strand
AACAGAGGACCATCTCTTATTTTAAAACCAGTTTATTCTATCACAATATGTTCCTGTGTGCAAGCCCTTTCTCGGGAAATTTCTCTTAAAAACTCCTGATCCTTCCTGTTTAAGACAGCCTGCTCCAGAAGATCGGGACGGCGCTCCAGGGTCCTTCTGATGGATTCCTGCCGTCTCCAGGTCTCGATATTTTTATGATGGCCGGACAAAAGTACTTCCGGAACTCTGAGCCCCTTATAGATCTCCGGTCTGGTATACTGAGGATATTCCAGCAGATTGTCATGAAACGACTCGATCTCGGCGGACTCGTTGTT
>CAJUJV010000114.1:5178-6199 GCA_910586845.1 uncultured Hungatella sp. | reverse complement strand
GCTCAGAACTCCGGGGACGAGACGGGAGATGCAGTCGATCATCACCATGGCCGGAAGCTCTCCTCCTGTGAGAACGTAATCTCCCACAGACAGATAATCCGTGACGATCAGGGACAGAGCCCTCTCGTCAATGCCCTCATAATGGCCGCAGAGAAACACCAGATCTTCCTCGGCAGCCAGTTCCTCGGCAATCTTCTGGCTGAACACCCGGCCCTGAGGCGTCATATACAGTACCCGGGGCCGCTTTCCCAGCCTCGTGCACAGATCCTCATAGGAATCACACACCGGCCCCGGCTGCATGACCATGCCCGCACCGCCTCCGTATGGATAATCATCTACCTGTCTGTGTTTATCTCTGGCATAATCCCGGATATTCACCGCATCGATGCTGATAAGTCCCTTTTCCACGGCCCTGCCGATGATACTGGTATTCAGGCCTTCCCGAACCATTTCCGGAAACAGAGTAAGAATATGGTAATTCATGACAGTTCCCTTCTTCTATAAGTCCAGCAGCCCATCCAGAATATGGACCAGAACCTTTCCTTCATCCAGATCCACTTTCAGGATACACTGCTTAATAGCCGGAAGAAGCACTTTTTTTCTGTCGGCCATGGTAACCTCATAGACGTCGTTAGCTCCCGTAAGGATCACATCCGTCAGGATCCCCAGATCCTCTCCTTCATCGGTAACCACGGACAGACCGATGAGATCCACGATAAAATTCTCGTCAGGCCCCAGTTCTACGGCCTGATCTCTGGTGATTAAAAGATCCTTTCCTTTATAGATCCCGATATCGTCTATATTGTCATAACCTCTGAATTTCAGGATAACCATGTTTTTGAAGAATTTCACATGTTCGATCTCCATGGGGATCTGTTCTTTTCCCGTATCCAGAAATACTTCTTTCAGATGTTTAAACCGCTTCTGATCATCGGTAGTAGGAAAAACCTTGACTTCTCCCCGGACTCCGTGAGTAGATGTGATGATCCCTACCCGCAATGTGTCTTCCATATATCCGCAT
>CAJUJV010000114.1:3238-5168 GCA_910586845.1 uncultured Hungatella sp. | reverse complement strand
CTTTTCTTCCTTCGATGCTGCTGCCTTAACAACAGAACGGATAGCTTTGGCAATCCTGCCCTGTTTTCCAATTACCTTTCCCATATCGGAAGGGGCCACCTTGAGTTCGATGACGATCTCTCCGTCTTTCTCCGTCTCGGTAACAGTCACTTCCTCGGGATGTTCCACAAGGGCTTTTGCCATTACTTCAACTAATTCTCTCATATCCCTCACCTCAGGTTACTGGATTCCGGCAATCTTAAGCAGCTTTCCGACAGTCTCTGTAGGCTGAGCACCTGTGGCCAGCCACTTCTTTGCCGCTTCCTCATTAAACTTGATCACGCTGGGCTCCTGGTTCGGATCATAGTAACCAATTTCCTCGATGAACTTGCCGTCTCTCGGAGATCTGGAATCAGCAACCACAACTCTATAGAAAGGAGCTTTCTTATGTCCCATTCTTCTTAATCTCATCTTTACTGCCATGTCAATCTCACCTCCCTTATGGATTATCCTTTTTGCCTGTCACAAAAGACAGGCTGTTTATAGACAAAAACAGAAGATTCTGTTTTGCTAACAGTAACACATCTCAAAGCCGGCGCTCCTGCTGTCAGAAAGGCATCTTAAACTTGCCCAGCATGCCTCCCAGACCGCCCCGACGCTTTCCGCCGCCCATCATACCCGGCAGCTGCTTCATCATCTTCTTCATCTGATCGAACTGCTTGACGATACGGTTCACTTCCTGAATCTCCACTCCGGCGCCTCTGGCGATGCGCTGCTTTCTGGAGGGGTTCAAAAGAGCGGGATTGGCCCGTTCCTCCTTTGTCATGGAAAGGATGATGGCTTCCACCCGGTTCATGGCCGAATCATCAATATCCATGCCGCCCTTCATCTGGGACATCCCGGGCATCATGCTCAGGATGCTGGTCATACCGCCCATCTTCTTGATCTGGTTCATCTGATCGAGAAAATCATTAAAATCAAACTCGGCCTTCTTCAGCTTCTGGCTTAACTCCCTGGCCTTCTCCTCATCCACTTCCAGTTCCGCTTTCTCGATGAGAGACAGGATATCTCCCATACCCAGGATCCTGGAAGCCATCCGGTCGGGATAGAACTGCTCCAGGTCTGAAAGCTTCTCTCCCATACCGATGTATAAAATCGGCTTGCCTGTTACCGCCTTGATGGAAAGGGCTGCACCGCCTCTGGTATCGCCGTCCAACTTGGTCAGAACCACGCCGTCGATGCCGATCTTTTTCTCAAAGTTCTCTGCCACATTCACCGCATCCTGTCCGGTCATGGCATCCACGATCAGAAGCGTCTGGGTGACTTCCACCTCTTCTTTGATCCGGGCCAGTTCCTCCATCATGGCTTCATCTACATGGAGGCGTCCTGCCGTATCCAGGATCACCACATTATAACCGTTCTTCTGGGCGTGTTCGATGGCGGCTTTCGCAATATCCACAGGATTCTGCCTGTCTCCCATGGAAAACACAGGAACCCCCTGCTTCTCCCCGTTGATCTGCAGCTGCTGGATAGCAGCCGGCCGATATACGTCACAGGCTGCAAGGACCGGTTTTCTTCCTTTGGACTTAAGCTTGCCGGCGATCTTCGCCGTGGTGGTAGTCTTGCCCGCGCCCTGGAGACCTGCCATCATGATGACCGTGATCTCGTTAGACGGTTTCAGAAAAATCTCCGTGGTCTCCGAACCCATGAGACGGATCAGCTCTTCGTGGACGATCTTCACTACCATCTGTCCCGGAGTCAGGCTGTTCAGCACATCCTGTCCCACGGCCCGCTCCTGAACGGAGCCGATAAACTGCTTCACCACCTTAAAGCTGACATCTGCCTCCAGAAGGGCCATCTTCACTTCCTTCAGGGCAGCCTTGACGTCAGCCTCGCTTAACCGTCCCTTGCCTCTCAGGTTTTTGAATACGTTCTGAAGTTTATCTGATAA
>CAJUJV010000114.1:0-3228 GCA_910586845.1 uncultured Hungatella sp. | reverse complement strand
CAAAAAAAGAAGCACTCCTGATCTCCGGGAATGCCTCTCATTCAAATCTCCGCTATCTGTCCTGCTGCTTCTTTCGCCTTTTCAAGCAGAACCATGTCTCTGCTCTCCTGATATTGTTCCAGATATCCTCTGATCTCCAGAGCCAGTTTTCTGGTCTCCTGAAATTTCTCCACCAGATGGAGTTTCCCTTCATAACCTTCCAGGATCCGGTCGCATCGCCTTACCAGGTCGTGAATCCCCTGTCTGGTAATACCCTGTTCCTCAGCAATCTCGCTCAGAGACAGATCATGGACCACAACATCTTCATAAATCCGGCGCTGATGCTCCGTCAAAAGCTCACCATAAAAATCATACAGCAGTCCCTGCCAGACTATTTTTTCCATCTCTTATCACCATAGCCAGCATATCGGAAAAGAAAGCCGGTGTCAAGACTTTTCTTACAGATTGATCCGCTCTGCGATGAACTGTTCCACTTCCTCCTCCGAAATCTCCAGAGGAATAGAAAGCTCCCTGTACAGATTTTCTTTTGCCTTTTTCAGATATCTCTCATCCACCTCTGTCAGCCGCTTTCCCCGGGAAAGCCTGTCCTTCTTGCGGGAATACATGGTCTTGATGATGCCCAGCCACTGGCGGCAGTCACAGGTCTTTAAGGCCTCCTTGTACCGCGCCTCCCTCTGCCTGTCGTCGGTAATCCCCAACTCGTCCACTTCTTTGATCTGGTCAATAAGGCCGTAAGCCTCCTCCCGTGACAGCACGGGACGCAGGACGCTCTTGTTGTTCTCCACAGGGGTCATGATCCTGTTTCCTCTCACTCCTACAGGTTCCAGAACATAGTACAGCTTCTCCTGATCCTGTCCGTTGGCGGACATGGACGTGATATCCGTTACCAGACAAACTCCTGTAGTGCCGTAGACAATATACTCTCCTTTACCAAACAATTCTCTCATCCTTTCTTCTGTCGGTCGTCAATGTTGTCATTTACAGGAAATCTATTATCATTATGCCTATATTTTACCATTTTATTCCGAAAAATGTCAGTGGTTTTTGAAAATATCATTTAATTTTGTTGGTTTTTCCAAGATTACTGTATGTATTTTTTGTGTACTTTTACTGCAGAAGCCATCTTCCCATATCTTCCACCGTTTCCACGATCCAGTCGGCGCCGGCTTTCTCCAGCTCTTCCCTGGTCCCGTATCCGAACAGAACCCCCAGGCATTCCATCTGATTCTCCCTGGCTCCGATGACGTCATGTTCTCTATCTCCCACCATCAGCGCCTCCGAGCAGTCTCTGATCCCCGCCCTTTCAAGGGCATATCTGATCACCTCCCCTTTTTTCACCCGCTTCTCGTCCATACTGGCGCCGCATATATGATCAAAATACCTGCTCAGGCCAAAGTGATCCAGGATCCGAACCGCAAACTCCTCCGGCTTGGATGTGGCAACCACAAGGATCTTCCCGCGTTCCTTCAGCTGGTTCAGGATCTTCTCGATCCCGTCGTAGACCCTGTTCTCAAAAATTCCCGTAACAGAGAAATATTCCCGGTATTTCCCGATGGCTTCCTCTGCCTGCGCCTCCGGAAAGTGATAGTATGTCATAAAGCTGTCCTTCAGCGGCGGTCCGATAAAGGGACAGAGCTTTTTAAGATCCGGCTCCTCGATGCCATAGGCTCTCAGTGCATGCTGCACGGACCGGGTGATCCCTGCCATGGGGTCTGTCAGCGTGCCGTCCAAATCAAACAACAGGTACTGCTTTTCCATTTTCGTGCCCTTTCTGCTGATTTTAGAAAAAGGACGCGGGTAACGCCGCGTCCTTTTTCATTGTCAAAAAACATTAATTCAGTTCGGATACTACTTTCTTCAGAGCCTCCAGAGCATCGTCAGGAAGCTTGTCGTAGCCTTCTTTTGCCTTGGCAAACTCTTCGATCTCATTGACACGGTCGTTCATACGTGCCTTCAACTGGCCCACGTACTCCGGATCGTTCATATCCGGCACAAAGCCTTCCCAGTCCATGATCTCAATATCGGAGAAGGGACCCCACTGATGGAAGGAAGCAGTGCCTTCCACGATGGCTTCCAGAATACCCAGGGTATCTGCCGGTTTTACCTTCTTGCCCATAAAATCACCGGTATTGACGATGTAGCAGTCTACGTTCTTCTCCTCAACAAGTTTTTTGAACTTCTCATAGTCATTGGCCAGAGGATAAGTTCTGAAGGGGTTGGCATAGGGAACCACAACCAGCTTGTTGGGATCCACTCCGGGAGCCAGACGCTCTGCGGAAGACCGCTTGGTAGCCAGGGTCGCACCCATGACAGAGGCCAGGGAAGCGCCTTTCAGCTTCACTACCGGCGGGATGGTCGGGTCTTTCATGATCCAGAAGATAGCGTTCACCGGCGCATCGATCCTGTCCACACGGTTGGGAGACCACAGCTTGGACTTGATGGCACGTCCGTTGCCGTTGCGGATATCTTCGGTAACCAGCTGGATCTTGCCTTCCTCGTCCAGAGTTGCGGAGCAGTTCTGAGCAGTCAGCAGGTACTGGTTGTCCGGGCAGCCGGTAGGATAGTCGGCTGTCTTATCAAAATAGGTAGGCTCCAGGGCGATGGATGCACAAGTGTCCGTGTTGATGATAAAGGCATCGTCATGAAGAACCTTGATCTCATACTTGCCACCGTGTTTTGCGTGGGTCAGAGTGGACTTTCCGGAGCCTGACAGGCCGTATACGGATGCAACATACTTTCTTCCGTCAGCCAGAGTGTACTCTTTCTGTCCGCCGTGGCAGGAAGCATAGCCGTTGCGGTTGGCGATGGCCCAAGCCATGGTCAGAGTACCCTTCTTGTGCTCGCCGAAATATCTCATACCCAGAATGCAGGCGCAGTTTGTCTCGGTGTTAAAGTAGCACAGGGTCTTCTTCTGCGGGTCAGACAGGCAGTCCAGAGATACGTTCGGACGATCGGAACCTGTCCACTGGGGATCCGAGAAGATAAAGATGTCCGCTTCCTTTCCGTCGCCTACGGGTTTGGATTTCTTGTACATCTTCACATACTCGTCAGACATGTACTGGAAGTTTAACATCCAGTTGTACATCACGTTCTCTTCCCCCTCGGGAATCAGCAGATGAGCTTTCACCATAAACTCGGGATCCAGACCTACAAATACTTCCGCGTGATACATGGTCTTCCAGCGGGACTCATAGACCGCATCCATGGCCACTTTGTCGAGGGCTTCGC
>CAJUJV010000113.1 GCA_910586845.1 uncultured Hungatella sp. | reverse complement strand
GATGGGGCTGTAGCCTCTTTCGCCCAGGGAGCAGGATCCCCACTGGGTCATCCAGTTCGGACACGTAACCTGTCTTCCGTCGCAGTATTGGGTTAAAATAGGTTGCTTCACATCAGGCCTGGATAAATAGTTGTCAAAAATCTCGTCTACCACCAGGGAGATGCTCTCATAGATATTCCGTCCGTAGATCCATTTGTGATCATAGGCAGTGGAGGATGTGATGGTAAAATCATATCCCTGGTTCCGATACCATTCCGTATACACCCGATTCAGAGTAAAAGACATGATAGCCAGCACATTGGCAGTGATGGAGGCCTGAGGCCAGGTGGCATAGATCTCGCTGGAGGCCACATTTTTGATGTAATCCCGGTAAGGGACATAGTAGTTGGGGGCAGAGGCATCCGAAGGAACGCCGTCGTGGACCACGACCGTCTGGGGAACCACCACACGGCTTAAGACGATCTCTCCGGATTCTCCAACCGGCTTCACCTCGGCCTCGGCGATCTTGGGAGGATAGGACCCATATAAGGTGTGCTCCGGAATACTGATGGACTGATTCAAAGGTTCCGGGTCGTCCTCCGGCTCCAGGGCCACAGGCTGGATGGCTGTGGTGTCGGGCAGGATCTCCGTGCCCGATATGGTCTGAGGCTTGAAGCCTGGGGCAGTGATCTCCAGGTTATACTCCGAATAGGGACGGTTGTCTCCGGGAGTCAGGCTGTACTCCAGAGGCGGCGTATCCAGAGTGATCTGCTCCGTCTGCCCGGAGGAGTTGGTGGTGATTTCTTCCAGAGTCCGGTCCGGGTCAGAGGCGCTTGAGATGTGGACCGTGGCGTTCTGGATAGGGAAATTGTTGATGATGGAGACCACATTGACCTGTAAGAGCCCGTGACTGCCTGGCTCAGTGGCACAGGCATGGAGAGAGGGACGGCCTGAGAAAGGCGGAAATCCGAAGAGTATGCTGTTGTTCATAGAGGTTCCTCACAGAAGATGGTTATTATCAGTATATTTGCCGGGATGGCAAATGGTGAGAGAAGATGAAAAAAAGAGGGGATCACCCGATCCCCCCATAGATGATCCCCAGGACGAATACGAACACCGCCAGAGGAACATAGACATATTTTCCCAGTTTTCCGAACCAGTCTCCCAGAGGCTTCTTTCTTCCGGAAGAAAGTTCTTTTCCGATCTCCTTCCACCCCAGCACATAGTAGATGGAGAAAGCACCCAGCAGAGCTCCGAAGGGCACTACCAGAATGGTGATAAAGTCCATCCAGGATCCTGTCAGATCGCCGTCCTCCATAAAGATCCCCACACCCAGGGCCACTGCGCCGCACAGGGCTGCCATGACCGAGTGAGACATGTGGAACCGGGTCTGCCAGGACTCGCAGACAGCCTCGAACATATTGATCAGGCTGGTGATCCCGGCAAAGGCCACAGAGAGAAAGAAGAAAACGGCAAATACGCCGCCCAGAGGCATCCGGGCAAATACCTTGGGCAGGGTGATGAACATCAGAGGCGGTCCGCTGGCCGGCTCGATGCCGAAGGCAAACACGGCGGGCATGATGGCCAGCCCTGCCAGCATGGCGGCCAGGGTATCGAACACGGCCGTGTTGACCGAGGCCCTGGGAATGTCCTCATCCTTTCCCAGATAGGAACCATAGACGATCATGCCCGAGCCGGTGATGGACAGAGAGAAAAAGGCCTGTCCCATGGCCATGACCCAGGTATCTGCCTTCAGAAGATACTCCCACTTGGGGATAAACAGAAAACGGTACCCTTCTGCAGAGCCTTCCAGGAAGAAAACCCTCACTGCCAGAATGATGAAGAGGAGGAAAAAGGAAGGCATCAGAACCCTGTTTACCTTTTCGATACCTTTTGTAGCGCCCAGGATCAGAAGGGCGCAGGCGATAATCACCACGGCGGCGTGACAGGGGATGTTGCCGAAGGCGGAGGACATGTCCGCAAAAAAGGCTGCGGAATCCACGGTAAACAAAGCACCTGTAAACCCGGCTGCCAGAGTGCGCAGGACCCAGCCCAAGATGATGGAATAACCGATGGCGATTCCCAAAGATCCCATAAGAGGGATCCAGCCGAGAAGATATCCGATTTTGCCCATTTTTCTGGATTGCCAGCAGTATTCATAAGACCCCAGTGTACCGGTCCCTGCCCGGCGTCCGACGGCGAATTCCGCCGACAGGCCTACCAGGCCGAAGAGGACCACAAAGAGAAAATAAGGGATCAGAAACGCGGCGCCGCCGTATTGTCCCAGACGGTAGGGGAAGAGCCAGATATTGCCCATGCCCACTGCGGAGCCTACGCAGGCCAGGACGAATCCCAGGGAATTCTGAAACCCGCCGTTTTGATGAGAACTGTTTGTCTGTGACTTTTTCATAACATGGTATCCTTTCAAAACAATCTTCTGCAATTTTACAGCATAATATACTTAAATACAAACAAAACGGCCAGGACATACATGAGAGGGCTGACGGCATGGCCGGAGACTTTCTTCCCGGCCGCCCTGCCTGTAACCAGATTCAGGACCACATAGGAGATGACTCCCATGGCGATGCCCTCGGAGATGCTGTACATGAAAGGCATGGCCGTGATGGTGATATAGGCGGGGAGGGCCTCCGTATAATCACTGAAATCAATCTTGGTGATGGAAGTCATCATCAGGAAGCCGACAATCACCAGGGCCGGGGCAGTGGCGAAGAAAGGGATAGCCAGAAAGACCGGGGACAAAAACAGGGACAGTCCGAAGAGGATAGCTGCGGTCACCGCAGTCAGCCCCGTCCGCCCTCCTTCCGCCACTCCGGAGGCGCTCTCCACAAAAGTAGTGGTGGTGGAGGTGCCGAGAACGGCTCCCAGGGAGGTGCCTACGGCGTCGGCCATAAGGGCCCCCTTGATGCGGGGCAGCCTGCCTTCCTCATCAAGCATATTCGCCTTGGAGGCCACTCCGATCAGAGTCCCGAGGGTGTCGAAAAGGTCCACAAACAAAAACGCGAACATGACCACAAAAAAGTCCAAGGAAAGGATTCCCTTAAAATCCAGTTTCATGAGGGTGGGAGCCAGACTGGGAACCGAGATTCCTCCGGAGAAATCGGGAAGCAGACTGTAGCAGCCGATATCGGGATTGATCCTGTAAAGCCCCGTCAACTGGCAGAGGATCCCCAGAGCCCAGGTGATGAGGATACCCCAGAGGATGTTGCCCTTTACATTGCGGATGAGAAGGATGCCGGTGATCAGAATTCCCACGATCGCCAGGACCACGGTGATCCCTTCGCTGAAAAACAGCCCCTTTTCCACAGAACCTTTAAAAGAATAGAGAGATACCAGTGTGGAGCTGCCCACTACCACCTTGGCGTTCTGCAGCCCGATAAAGGCGATGAAGAGGCCGATGCCCACGGACACCGCATGTTTCAGATTCATGGGAATCGCATTGAAGATGGCTTCCCGCACATTGGTCAGGGACAGGACGATGAAGATCAGTCCTTCCATAAATACGGCTGCCAGCGCAGTCTGCCAGGAATATTCCATCTGCAGGACCACGGTATAGGCAAAATAGGCGTTCAGTCCCATACCGGGAGCCAGGACAAAAGGATAATTGGCAAAAGCGGCCATGAAGAGGGTGGCGATCATGGAAGCCAGAGCCGTGGCGGTAAACACCGCGCCGCTGTCCATACCGGTAATGCTTAAGATGTTGGGGTTCACCGCCAGGATGTAGGCCATGGTCATAAATGTGGTTATGCCGGCCATCACCTCTGTCTTCACATCGGTACGGTTCTCTTTGAGATGAAACAATTTTTCCAGGTTCATGGATTTATCCTCCTCGTTTTGTTGTGAAGCATATTTCCATTCTACCATCCGGCAGTATAAAAAGCTACTCAAAAAAAAACAACCATTCTCTGACAGAGTATGATATACTGATATTGTGGGTCCGCACCCTCATGAGCAGGAGGGGCATATCTTCCTCAGTCTCCGGAGAGTCGGGCCGGCGAAACATAAAAAAGAAGGGATGAGTATCCTATGGCAAAGATCCTGTGGGAAATGCTCGGCCCCCCGGTGGGCTACGGGATCATGACGGATCTGTTTTCCCTGATATTTGTCCGGTGGGAACCTCTGGCCTGTACCATGGCAGGTGCCCTTGCGGTCCTGCCCGTGCTTTTGTGGACCTGTCTGAAAAAGACGGGGGGAAGGACAGAGATCTGCGGTCTGGACATACAAGACGGCGGGGTGTGTATTTTTTCAGGAATAGCCGCCTGCCTTGCAGTGAATACTCTGATTAAGGCAAGCGGACTTCCCGGGATTTTTACGGGGTTTTCTCAGAGGGCAGGGGATCTGTACGGACCCTCTGCCGGGCTTCAGATCTGTGCTATGGGGGTGGTGATCCCCCTGACTGAGGAACTGATTTTCCGGGAACTGGGATTTGGAAGACTGAGAGAACACACAGGTTTTCTCCAGTCAGCACTCCTGTCCTCGGCGCTCTTTGGTCTGTGGCACGGCAATGTGGTCCAGGGATTGTACGGATTCTGTATGGGGATCATGTTTGCCTGGACTCTGGAGAGAAAGAAAACCGTGGCGGCTCCGGTGCTGATGCATATGGCGGCCAACCTGACGTCAGTAGCGGTGACGGCTCTCGGAGGCCTGTGATTGTCCGGAGCAGGGAGAGCGCGGATTCTGTGCGGAGAGCTGTGGGAAGATAAAAGAAGGTTAAGAGCAGAAGGAGGAAGAAAAGGTGAAGCTGCTGTCAGTGGCGATTCCATGTTACAATTCAGAGGCATATATGCGGCATTGCATCGAGTCCCTCCTCGAAGGAGGAGACGAGGTGGAGATCCTGATCGTGGACGACGGATCTACAAAAGATAACACAGCCCTCATTGCCGACGAATACCAGGAGAAATATCCGGGTATCTGTAAGGCCATCCATCAGGAGAACGGGGGGCACGGAGAGGCGGTCAATACCGGGCTTAAAAACGCCGGAGGCATCTACTTTAAGGTGGTGGACAGCGATGACTGGGTAGATAAAGACGCCTATATGGAGGTGCTGAAAACTCTGAGAGAATTCGTGTACGGCAAAGAAACCCTGGATATGCTGATCTCTAATTTTGTGTATGAGAAGCAGGGAGCCAGACATAAGAAGGTCATGAATTACAGGACGGCACTGCCCAAGGGCCAGATATTTACGTGGAAAGACGTGAAGATGTTTGTGCTGGGACAGTATATCGTTATGCATTCTGTGATTTACCGGACCGAGCTTCTGCGCCAGTGCGGCCTGGAGCTGCCCAAACACACGTTTTATGTAGATAATATTTTTGTCTATCAGCCTCTTCCTCATGTGAAGACCATGTACTATCTGGATGTGAATTTTTACCGGTACTACATCGGCAGGGAGGATCAGTCGGTCAATGAGAAGGTGATGATCGGGAGGATCGACCAGCAGATCCGGGTCAATAAGCTGATGATTGATTATTTTGTAGATGCAAAGCTGCCCTCAGGGAAACTGCGCTATTACATGATCCGGTATCTGGAGATCATGATGGTGATCTCCTCTATCCTGGCCATCCGTTCCGGCACGGAAGAGAATATGGCCAAGAAAAAGGAGCTGTGGCAGTATGCCAGGAAGAAGAACCTGCGGATGTATCTGAGGCTCCGGTTCGGATTTTTGGGACAGGGCATGAACCTGCCGGGCAAAGGCGGAAGGAAGGTGTCGGAGGCAGGATATAAGATCAGTCAGAAATTTTTCGGGTTTAATTAGCGCATCGGTCTGAAGGGGTGGCTGCAGGGCAGACGGATGCCTGCCGGTGAACAGGCAGGACAGGAGAAGACCCGGCGGGGAAAGCAGGGAAAAACGGTCCTGCAGCCACAACAGAAACCCTGTGACAATACCAGCAGTAATAGTGTTTGCAATTGTTGCCTCTCTGAGTTATATTCTAATCAAAGGCAGGATCACCCGAAAACGTAAGAAATCAAAGGGTGTTCCTAAGAAAGTTAAGAACACGGGAGGCGGCATAAAGACCATGTCTGCGCAGGGCATGGCCGCTGTTAAGAGTCATGACAAGAGAATTTAAGAATCCGATGATGAAGGTTTTGTGGGAGTACGGACTGATCACCCTGAGCATCCTGGTCATGGTGGTGGGAGTTTACTTTTTCAAATTTCCCAATCACTTTGCATTCGGAGGAGTTACCGGATTTTCCACGGTAGTAAGCGCCGTGACCAGATGGTCGGCAGGAGGATTTACCTTTGCAGCCAATATGATCCTTCTTCTCATAGGATTTCTGGTCGTGGGGCGCCAGTTCGGAGTGAAGACGGTGTACGCCAGCGTGCTCATGTCCGTGGCCCTGGCAGTTCTGGAGAAGCTGTATCCCATGAGCAGGCCCCTGACCTCAGAGCCTGTGCTGGAACTGTTTTTTGCCATCTTTCTCCCTGCCGTAGGTTCCGCAGTTCTCTTTAACATCGGAGCCTCCAGCGGCGGCACGGATATCATCGCCATGGTGCTGAAGAAATATACCAGCTTTAACATCGGTTCCGCCCTGTTCCTGGCAGATCTCTTTGCCGTGGTATGCTCCTTCTTCATCTTCGGGCCCACCACGGGTCTGTTTTCCAGCCTGGGACTGATGGCTAAATCCCTGATGGTAGACGGGGTCATCGAGAACATCAATCTGTGCAAATGCTTCAACATCGTCTGCGACGATCCGGAGCCGATCTGCGATTACATCATCAACCGCCTGAACCGGAGCGCCACCATCTATGAGGCCCAGGGAGCTTTTACCCATCACAAGAAGGCCGTGGTCATGACCACCATGAAACGGGGCCAGGCCGTGCGGCTGCGCAACTATATCCGCAGCGTGGAGCCGACGGCGTTTATGATGGTGACCAATTCCAGCGAGATCATCGGGAAGGGATTTTTGAACAGCTGAATATAGAGCAGAGGAAGACTGAGAGGGCTGCTGCAGAACAGATGAACAATTATCTGTTCTGCAGCAGCCCTTTTTTTCTGATTTTATTTTATGTGTGCGCCAATAATCCGGGCGCTTTTTTCGTGGATTTCCAAAATCTGCGAAATCAGGGGTCGAGCGCATGGATGAACAAAATGCCAGAAAT
>CAJUJV010000112.1:3266-7664 GCA_910586845.1 uncultured Hungatella sp. | reverse complement strand
AAAAGCATTGGCGGTCATTGCGATAATGGGAAGGCCTGCGATATTGGGATTATCCAGCGCCCTGATCCGTCTCGTAGCTTCATACCCGTTCATGATGGGCATCTGGATGTCCATCAAAACCAGATCATACCGGCCGGGACCGGCACTCCCCAGCTTCTCCACCGCCACAGCGCCGTCGTCAGCCACATCTACGACAAATCCGGCCTCCTGAAGAATCTCCACAGCGATCTCCTGATTCAGCTCGTTGTCCTCTACCAGGAAAATCTTCTTTCCCTTAAAAGAAGCTGTCTCTTCCACCACCTTCTCCTCAACGCTCTGGACCGTAAAGGGTGACTCCAGGATCTCCCTCAGCTCCGACAAAAAGATCGGCTTGGAGCAGAAAGCAGTCACTCCTGCTTTTCTCGCCTCCTCCTCGATGTCAGACCAGTCATAGGCAGTGAGGATGATGATCGGCGTCGCTTCCCCGATCAGTCTCCGAATCCTTCTCACCACCTCCACGCCGTTCATATCCGGCATGAGCCAGTCTATGATGTATGCGGCGTAATCGTCGTTCTGCTCCACCGCAAGCTTTGCCCGCAGTACCGCCTCTTTCCCTGAAGTGGTCCAGTCCGGCCTCATGCCGATGGTGGACAGCATCTTGGTCACACTGGAACAGGTGTTGAAATCATCGTCAACCACAAGGGCCCTCAGGCCTTTCAGTTCGGGGATGATCTCCTGCCTGACAGGACCGCAGCAGGTCCTCAGACGCAGAGCTACGGTAAAGGTAGTTCCCTTTCCCTCTTTGCTGACAACCGAAATAGTGCCTCCCATCATATCCACGATATTTTTGGTGATCGCCATCCCCAGACCTGTCCCCTGAATCCCGCTGACCGTACTGGTCCGCTCCCGCTCAAAAGGTTCAAAGACATGTTCCAGAAACTCTTTGCTCATGCCGATGCCCGTATCCTTTATCTGGAATTCATAGTCTGCCCAGCCTTCTGCCTCATTTCCCTTCTGCAGCACACGGACGCTGACGATGCCCCCCGGCTTTGTAAATTTCATGGCATTGCTCAGAAGATTTAAAAGGACCTGATTCAGCCTCAGCTTGTCGCAGAGTACATGTTCGTTTACCACGTCGGCAGTATCGATAAAGAATTCCAGCTGCTTTGACGTAATATCTGCCTGAACGATGGTCTTCAGATCATGCATGATCTCGGGAAGAGAGGTCTCCTTTTCCTCGATCTTAACCTTTCCGCTTTCTATACGGCTCATATCCAGCACGTCATTGATAAGGCTCAGCAGATGATTGCTGGATGTGCTGATCTTCGCCAGATAATCCTGAACCTGCTCCGTGTTGTCAATATGGGTCGCGGCGAGGGAGGTAAATCCGATGATGGCGTTCATGGGCGTCCTGATATCATGGGACATATTGTTCAGGAACGTGGTCTTCGCCCTGTTGGCATGCTGCGCCGCTGCCAGTGCATCCTGGAGATCGATCTTCTGCTGCCTTAACTGCTCTTCCATCTTCTTCTCATCATCGATGTCCACAAACAGTCCCACAAAGGTAATAGGGGAACCGTCGCTGCGGCGGGACAGCCGGCCTGCGGCATGGAACCATCTCCAGCCTGCGTGTCTGGTGAGAAGGCGGTATTCCACATTATATGTCTTTTCCCCTGTATAGTCCTTTACCGTATCCCAGTATTCCTTTACCACCCATTCCTTATCCTCTTCGTGCAACAGATCCGACCAGGATTCCAGCCTGTTGGGAAAGTCCTCTTCACTGTCATATCCTACCATTTTCCGGAAAACCTCTGACCATGTGCAGGAAATCAGCCTGGCGTTCTCGTCAAACTCCATGGTCCACAGTCCGGAACCCATGGCAGTATGGATGTTTTCCATGGCAGTCTGTTCTCTTTTCACCTGATCAAAGGCGGCCCGTATCTTGGCTCCGTCTGCCTTCTCCTGCCTCAAAAGGACTCCGGCATTCTTCCGGGACTGAAGGATCAGTACCAGAAATACTGCAAGCATGGCCAGCACCGTGATGACGATCTGGATGATGCCGCGGTCTATCATGGCAGAACTGATGGAACTGATCTGATCGCGGATCACATTGTCACGGACCAGGATCGTCAGCATCCAGTTGGTTCCCTCTACAGGAATATAACAGAGTGCCTCCGGGGTTTCCTCATACTCAAAAGAAACCTGTCCCAGACGTCCATCTGCAAAATCCTCTGCCAGCTGTGCATAAGTAAACCCCTCGTTCATCCTGGCATCGGTCATGGCAGAGAGGATATTTTTCCCTGCTGTCAGATAACCGAAGTCATCATTGGTAAGACTTTCTCCGTTGCGATAGTAAAGGTTACAGTAGGTTTCATTGTCACTGGTCTGCAGAGTCATGGAATCCAGCATCTCGTCAATATTGACCTGGATAAAACTTACCCTGATCGGTACTCCCTGAAATGTAATTCCCTCCACCGGCATGGCCAGAAGCACCTGCTTCCTGGCGCCGTAAAGATTAATCGTGCTGATTATCGGCCCGGTCATCTCTTCTGCGAGAAAGCTGTATCTGCTCATCCCAGATGTGGTGCTGTGCTGGGCATAGACGATTCCGTTTTCGTCTACCAGTGCAAACTTGTCCACACCGTACATCTTTTTGACTTTTCCCAGAAAGTCCCGCAGCGTGTCCTGGGACTCCAGATCAGAGTCCTCCAGCACGCTGAGAGCGTTTTTCATATATGTAAAATGATTGTTCAGTTCTTCAGACACCATACTGGCTCTTCTTCCGGCCAGCTCCTGAAGATAAAATTCGCTGACCCTGTTTACTGCCTGGTTTGTGCCTTCTCTGGCTCTGCCCGTGACCCAGATCGTCGTAATGAGAAGGATAGCCGCGATCACCAGCCCCCCTGCCAGAGCGTAGGCGATGGTCTGTCTTCTCTGTTTTTCATTGATCTCCTGCTGTAATCCGTCCATTTTCTGCTCCTGTCATCTCTAATCGATCTCGCCGTACAGTATCCGGAGCAGTCCTGCGGCTCCGTCCTGATAAACGATCGTGGTCTTCTCTTCGGTTTTTTCGGGATAAGCCTCTCCCGGGAGAAGACCGTCGGCAATCTTCACGGCCACCTGAACCGTATCAAAACCAATGGAATAGCAATCCTGGATCCCCAGCGCGTAAATGACCCCGTCCCTGAGACAGCGGAGGGCCTCCTGATCATGGTCCATCCCCACGATCACGATCTCATCCTCCCGTCCGGCCTCCATGACCGCTCTGGCCGCGCCTACCGGATTGCTCATATTGCAGCAGATGATCCCCGAAAGGTCTTCATGGCGCTCCAGAAATTCTCTGGTAAACTCCCAGGCCGTCTCCACCCTGTCCTCATCATATGCAGTCTCCACGATCTCCATATCCGGATATCCGGCTATCACGTCCCTGGCCCCCAGCGCCCGTTCCTCATGACAGGGGGCTCCCCTGGTACCTACCAACAGGGCAACCTTGCCGCGATAACCCAGCCTTTCACAGAGAACCTCCGTAAGTTTCGCGCCGTCCTCATAGTTGTGAGTGTTGCCCACATAAGCGATCCTCTGACATCCGTCTTCTGCCGATGCGTCAGAGCTGGAAAATGTCATAACCTTGTGTCCCTTTTCTATCAGTTCGTTAATAGCCGGCGTGACTATATCTACATCCGCCACATCCGCGGCGATAACGTCGAAATCTCTCCTGGAAGCATCCATCAGTCTTCTGATCTGATCTTCTGCCGATACCTCATCGGGAGCCAGATATTCATAGTTGATGATCACTCCCATGTTCTCATACTGCTTGGCCGCCTCTTCGATACCCAGTGCCACGGCATCCCACCAGGGGTGAACCACTTTATAGGTAAAATAAAAATCATATTCTTTCTTCTGCGGCACATAGCCGTCCAGGGGATGATCGAAATCAACGATGCTCTCCCCCGATTCTTCACCGGTGCTGCGTTCGGATCCGGACATGGCTCCGGAAGTCTCCGATAACCGGCTGCCGGAAATCTCCCCCTCATCCCGGATCTGATCTCCGGTTTCGCCGCTGCATCCGGTCAGCCCCCAGATGCTTCCCCAGGACAGCACCGCCGCTGCCATGAAGACCAGACTCCTGACTTTTCCTCTTTCCCGTTGCTTCTTACCCCAGGATATTCTCCTTCTCACTGCCTTACTGTCTCCCCTCTCCCCGGTTATCCGTATTTCCCCGTTCACAGTTATCTATTATACTATTTAATCTGCCATCTGTCCAACATTTAAAGCAGGTTCATTTGTCAGGTTCGTTTTTTCTTCTGCAGATGCAGCACAAAAACAAACCAGGCGCCGGAAAGGGTGATCTGTACCAGGGACAACCACAGGCGGCAATACTCCTTTCAGGGGCCCGGGCATATAAAAACCGGATAAGAA
>CAJUJV010000112.1:0-3256 GCA_910586845.1 uncultured Hungatella sp. | reverse complement strand
CAGGAAGTATCCACATCTTATCCGGCTTCATAATTGTAATTACAAGTCCTCCGGCCGCTTTGCCCGATCCGGAAGCTACTCCGTAATCGCCCACACCCTGGCCGGGAGACCGGTGGCCCCCTCGATCCTGGGATAGGACACGATGACCACCGCTCCTGCCGGGGCTACCTGATCCAGATTCTTCAGAAGCTCCACCTGAAGCTTGCCCTTATCCAGCACATACCGTTCGCAGACCAGATCCCCGGCTGCCTCCGCCACTGCGGCTGCGTCCGTATCCAGGGTCTCATGGCCGTTGGCTGCCGCGCTGCGGGTCTCATAGATATATTTTACCGCCTCCAGAGACCAGCCCGGGAAGTTCTCGCTCCCGTCCTCCCCTGTCCCGGAAAGGGCATCCATATCCGGCCATTTTTTCGACCAGTCCGTGCGAAGAGCTACCAGAGCCCCGTCCGGAATCTGTCCGTATTTGTCCTCGTAAGCCTTGATGTCATCCACGGTCACCGCATACCGCGCATTCTCTTTCACCTGATCCGTGATATCGATGACGCACAGCGGAAAGATCAGATCCTGCACGCCATACTTCTCCGACAGCTCCCGATCCTTGATAAAGTGTCCCGGGAAATCAATATGTGTTCCGAACTGCCCCGGAAACTTAAAGGTCTGGATCAGGCACTCCAGCATAGGATTGCCCCAGTCAAAGCAGGTTGTGCCAAGCTCTACGCTGCCCTCCGGGATCCCTGCCCAGTAAGGGCTTTCCTCATTCATGGAGTGGGACAGCTCAACCCACTTATATTTCCTTGCCTCTTTTAATGCTTCCCATAATTTATACATACTGATCTCCTTTCTGTTTCATCCGCCCCGGGTAAAAGGGGCGGATCCGTTTAAATAAATGCCATAAGACTTTCTTTATTATAAAGGATTTTCCTGTCCGATACAATCTCTTTCTTTTCCTCACGGCAGGAAGCCTATAGGCCTTTTTCCCTTTGATTCCTTCAGCATATCCGGCAGTACAAAGTCTTCCTCCCTAAGAGAAAAATCTCTGCATCCCTTTTCATCTTCACTCCCGTAAACCCTTGCCGCATATCCAAGGATAGCGCTTTCTACCAGGTTTCTGCAAAAACGGCCGTTTCCCATATCGGGATGCTTTTGCACCGCCCTGCAGATGGACTCCACTTTCTCCTTTGCCTGAGGCTCAACGGCGAATCCTCTTTTGCGGGCTTCCAGTTCGGCAATCTGCGCCAGCTCCTCTGAGGAATAGTTGTCAAACCGGATCCGAAAAGGCACCCGTGACCGCAGTCCCGGATTCCTTGAGAAAAACTCCTCCATCTTATCCGGGTATCCGGCGAAGATCACGATCGTGTTCTCCCTGTTGTTCTCCATTTCCTGCACAATCGTGTTGATAGCCTCATCTCCGAATTTCCCTTCCTCGCTTTCCACCAGGGAATATGCCTCATCAATAAACAAAACCTTTCCCCTGGCTTTCTTAAACACCGCTTTTACCTTACTCGCCGTCTGCCCCTCGTATTTTGCCACCAGGTCAGCCCGCCCAACCTCTACGATCTTATGATCGGAAAGGATCCCTGACTCATAAAAGATTCCCGCCAGGATCCTGGCAACCGTGGTCTTGGCCGTGCCCGGATTTCCCACAAATTCCATATTTAACACCACAGATATGGATTCTTTTCCCAGCCTGGAAAAATCCTGTTTCATTTTCCCGTAGGCTATGATCTTTCTGACCTGCTCTTTGACTTCCCTGAGGCCGACCAGATCGTCCAGCATAGAGGAATAATCAGGTGCCGGAAGCTGCTCTGAGGCCTGCTGCCTTTTTATAGATGAAATCTTACTTTTGACCTCCTCAGTCCCTTTCCTGCCAAGATTACGGATTTTCCTGTAATCTTCATCTTTCAGTTTCAAAAGTTCTTCAACCGTGTTGATTCCCGCTCTTTTCAGGCAGTTAAAGCTTCTCACGCTCAGATCCAGTTCATCTATTACCATATCTGATGAGATGTTTTTTTCATCAAGAGACGTATCCTCATACTCATAGTCAAACCCATAACCAGACTCAGCCTCATCTTCAAGATCGATCAGTTCATCTTCATCGTCAGATTTCCCTATGCCGTTGTCCCCTTCCGGTTCATCCATCAGAACCTCCAGGGTTCCCATAACCCCACATCTGAGACATTTCACCGGAAGTCTGCAGGCCTGATCTTTCAGAGCCTCTGTTTCATATAATTCCTTTACTGCCGTGCCGGAAAACGCCAGAGAGATCGCGGCCCGCATCCTGAGAGTGATCTCCTCCGGCAGGCCGAAAAGGATCATCCCCTGTCCGGTGCTGCCGTCCGGACACGCACTGGAAATCATCCGCATAAACCCTCCGGCATCCCGGATCATCTCCAGCATTTCCTGAAAATTCTGGTGATTGCTATGGTATAAATACGTGTAATCTGAATCGTAGCCTTCAGCCTCATCCCTGGTCGACGGCAGACAGCAGAGAGCATAAAGTTTTCCCTCTTCATGACGGAGATCATCAGACATACCTGACGGCACCACACCTGCCTCCGCAAATCCCTGGAAGATCCAATTAAAATCCTCCGATTCCACTTTCACCCCCGGACTTGAAAAGACCAAATTCGTCCACTGTCCCTCTCTGTCAGCAGCCAGCTGCCACCCAAGGAATTCTCCATCCCCAAACTGTTCTGCCGACCGCAAAAATCTCCGACATATCTCAGCTCCATTGTCCTTGCTGTAATATCCATTCATTTGCTTTATGGTCAGTACCGCAATATTGGATAAACTCTCATGTTCGTATTTCTGAATATTGTTTGACATAGGCTGTGCCTCCCTCTTTATATGAACTCTTTTTGTTTGATAAAGCCGCAATCCACACCAGACGGTTCCCTGGCACGCTCGCTGCATGATGCAGGTCATGGCGATGCTTCCCCGGCCGGCCCGCCGGTGCGTTTTGCGGATGAAACTTGTCAAGGAGCATATACATCGGCACAACAAAAAAGCCGGTGTATTAACATCTTCAAAAAGACAGACTATCCCCCTAAAAGGGACTTGAGATCGTCTGTATTTCTGCTTTCCACAAATGTTAATCACACCAGCTTGCTCATCAAGCTATGTCATATTTAATTAACCGCATATAATTATAGCAGGCCGGAAGGGTTCTGTCAATAAAAAATAAAGTTCTTTGCCGTTTATTGGAGTTTGCCATAAAAGCCGCAACCAATTCTTTGCAATTTGAAGAAATCCAGAA
>CAJUJV010000111.1:4762-7780 GCA_910586845.1 uncultured Hungatella sp. | reverse complement strand
AATCCATGGCAATGGTGCGGATCTGGACTTCCACTCTCATAAATTTCTTCTCGTTGGAGAAAAACACAGGGATCTCTATGATCATGTGATAGCTTCGGTATCCGTTGTCCTTGGGATATCTGATATAGTCCTTGACAGCCAGGACCCTCACATCATCCTGGCGGACCAGCATCTCGGCTACCTGATAGATGTCATCTACAAAAGAGCAGATGACACGGATCCCTGCAATGTCATCCAGGTGGTTCATCATGGATTCCACGGAGACTTCCAGATTCCTTCTTTTCAGCTTATCCACAATGCTCATGGGCTTCTTTACCCGGGACTTGATCATCTCGATGGGATTGCGCTGATTGCGGACGGAAAGCTCGTCATTGAGCACTTCCAGCTTGGTCTTTACCTCTCTGATGGCACAGGTATACATCATCATGGCTTCCTGAAACTCGTGGGCCTGGGTCAGAAGATTGCTGGGCACCTGGACCATATGGGGCACGCTGACAATAGACTGTACCAGTTCGCTGTTGGGGTTCATATTAATTCTCATGATAACACCTCTGTCTTACATAGGGTGGCCGGCGCAGCGGGAAAGGCTGCATAGAAACAGGTTATCGTGTCAGTTTTTCTGCCGCACAGTCAAGCCAGTCTTCTTCCAGATATTCGATGGCTCCCTCATCCACCATCCTGGCTGCTTTGGGTTCAATGGGAATCCTGGCCAGAACGTCAATATCATATTCGGCCGCCACTTCGTCGATGTGGCTCTCGCCGAACACGGAAATCTTCTTTCCGCAGTCGGGGCACTGGAGATAACTCATGTTCTCCACCACGCCCAGGATGGGGATATCCATCTTTTTCGCCATGTTCACGGCTTTGCCGACGATCATGGACACCAGTTCCTGGGGAGAGGTGACGATAATGATGCCGTCTACGGGAAGGGACTGGAACACGGTGAGAGGCACGTCGCCGGTTCCCGGCGGCATATCCACAAACATGTAATCGATATCCTTCCACAGAGTCTCGTTCCAGAACTGTTTGACGGCTCCGGCGATCACCGGACCTCTCCAGATCACCGGGTCGTTCTCGTTGTCCAGAAGCAGATTGGCAGACATGATCTGGATTCCGGTGCTGCTGGTGGCGGGAACCATCAGCTTCTCCTCGGTCAGGCCGATATCACCGTTTACACCGAAAGCCTTGGGAATGGAAGGGCCTGTAATATCCGCGTCCAGGATGGCCGTGCGGTAACCTTTGCTGTTCATCTTAACTGCCATCAGGGAAGTGACCAGGGATTTTCCCACACCGCCTTTTCCGCTGACTACACCGATGACTTTTTTGACGGAACTTAAGGGATGCAGCGCTTCCAGAAAGCTGGTCTGCTCCTGGGTTCTGCTGCTGCAGTTCTCGCCGCAGCTGCTGCAGTCATGAGTACAATTCTCACTCATTATTCTATATACCTCCTCAATTTTTCTCATAGTATGTACGAATCATTATAGAACAATCCCGGAGAAAAGTCCAGTCATAATCAACCATGGAAAATTTTCAGTATATGTAGTAGGCAAGAGACTCCGCGGTCTGAAATCCTGCCTTTTTATAAAGATTTCTGGCGATATAGTTCTGTCCGGATACCTGAAGCGTCACCTGAGTACTTGTGCGGGACAGCACAGAAAGCATGGCCGCCAGAAACTGCTTCCCGTATCCCTGCCCGCGCAGATCTTCACGGATCTGAAATGCGTAGAGATAGACTCCCGGCCCGTCCGGCAGGACGGCGCAGGTTCCTGCGATCCGGTCTCCCAGGAGAGCCGTATACAGATGTTCTTCTTCCATGCGGACAGTCAGAGGGCAGGAAAGGGGATTTTGGTCCCGTTCTGTCAGAGGCCGGATCATCCGATACTCGGAATACCAGTATTCGGCCCCCATGGCTTTAAGGGTTTTCATGGCAGAGGGCGTCTGTTCATCGGCGAGAAAACAGAAATCCACAGACTGTCCCAGAGTCTTCTCACGGGTGTCCACCAGCTCCAGGACAGGATCCAGAAGCCGGGAAAAATATCCTTTTCTCCGATGTTCCGGATGAACAAAGGCACAGCACTCGCAGGCAGTGTCCGAAGAGAAAAAGAGGAAGGCCATGGCACACAGCCGTTCTCTGTCATAGAGGAGAAAAATATCATAACCGAGATCATCCTCCAGGGGAGCAGACAGAGCCAGAGGCTCCGCTTCCTTACATGCATCCACCAGCTGCTCCATATCCCTTCTTTGATCCGGGTCCGGTTTTTTTGTACAGATCAGATCCATCCGTCAGTCCTCCTTCTTGTATTCTTCTTATAGTATAAGCCATCCCCGGGACCCATTACAACCTTATCTCCCTGTATATTTCAGGCTGCTCCCCCTCCTTACGTGAACAATAACTGTTTTGGGAACACAGGGCCGTGCCGCGAAAGATTTGCCTCTTGCGGCCTTTTGGCTGTGATGCTACAATTAGGAATCAGAAACAAAATATGAAACAGAAAGGATCCGCGATGAAATACGTAAAACAGATCTGTATCATTTTCGGGCTTACCATGGCCGGCGAACTTTTTAACGCCCTCCTGCCGCTGCCCATACCGGCCGGAGTTTACGGCTTGTTTTTTCTGCTTTTTGGGCTCTGTACAGGGGCCATCAGACTGGAATCCGTGGAAGAGACAGGAAATTTCCTTCTGGATACCATGCCTCTCATGTTCGTGCCCGTAACCGTAAGCCTGATGGAGAATTACAGTATATTGAAAGCAGTGGCTCTGCCGGTGGCAGTCATATCTGTCGTCTCCACCGTGGCGGTCATGGCAGTGACAGGAAAGATGACGGAACTTCTGATTGCCGTTATGAAAAGAAAGACGAGGAAAGATCATGAATGAACTTTTGATGAATTCCGGTTATTTCGGATTTGTAGTGACTCTCGGAGCCTATCTTCTGGGCATCGAGATCAGGAAAAAGACAAAGCTGGCAGTGATGAACCCGCTTCTGGTGGCCATGGTGCTGATCATCGGATTTCTTCTG
>CAJUJV010000111.1:354-4752 GCA_910586845.1 uncultured Hungatella sp. | reverse complement strand
GGTCTTTGGCATCGACTACAGCGTATACCAGAAGGGCAGTCAGTTTATCAGCTATCTTCTGACTCCTGCCACCGTATGTCTGGCTATCCCTCTCTATAAACAGCTGAGGCTCCTGAAAGAAAATCTGGCTGCAGTAGCAGGAGGCATCGCGTCAGGGGTACTGGCCAGCGCGGTGAGCATCTTTGCACTGAGCAGGCTTTTCGGCCTGAGTCATGAATACTATGTGACTCTTCTGCCCAAATCTATCACCACGGCCATCGGCATGGGGGTCAGCGAGGAGGCAGGAGGGATCGTGGTGCTGACCGTGGTCAGTATCGTGATCACCGGTATCCTGGGCAATGTGATCGGAGAGGCTGTGTTTCGGTTGTTCCGCATCGGCGATCCCATCGCAAAAGGTCTGGCCCTGGGGACTTCGGCCCATGCCATCGGTACGGCCAGGGCTCTGGAACTTGGTGAGATCGAAGGCGCCATGAGCAGCCTGGCCATTGCCGTGGCGGGCCTGATGACGGTGGCGGTGGTGCCTCTTGTTTCCGGCTGGATTTAACAAATGTGAATGTTGCAACCCTTATTTTTTTATGATAAAATTTATAAGAATCAATGAGAACCCCAGACGAAGGAGGACGACATGATCAGTCAGTTAATTGAAAAGATCCAGAAAACCAAGGCGCCTGTCTGCGTAGGGCTGGACCCCATGTTAGGCTATATCCCGGAGCATGTCAGGGAACGCGCCCTGGAGGAATACGGCGAGACTCTGAAGGGTGCGGCTGAGGCAGTGTGGCAGTTTAACAAAGAGATCGTGGACCATACCTATGATCTGATCCCTGCGGTGAAGCCCCAGATTGCCATGTACGAGCAGTTTGGGATCGAGGGACTGATCGTATATAAGAGGACCGTGGACTACTGCAGGGAGAAGGGCCTGGTGGTCATCGGCGACGTGAAGAGAGGAGACATCGGCTCTACATCGGCAGCTTATGCCGCCGGACATCTGGGAAGCGTGAAAGTGGGAAGCCGGACTTTATCGGGATTTGACACGGATTTCATCACCGTAAACCCGTATCTGGGAACAGACGGAGTAAAACCTTTTGCAGATGTGTGCCGGGAGGCGGACAAGGGAATTTTCGTCCTGGTCAAGACCTCCAATCCCTCCAGCGGAGAATTTCAGGATCGTCTTATCGACGGCAGGCCGCTGTATGAACTGGTTGCGGAGAAAGTGGTGGAGTGGGGAAATCAGACCATGGACGGAACTTACAGCAATGTAGGGGCCGTGGTGGGAGCCACTTATCCGGAGATGAGCAGGATCCTCAGAAAACTGATGCCCCATACGTATTTCCTGGTGCCCGGATACGGCGCCCAGGGAGGAACGGCAGAAGATCTGAAGTATTGCTTTAACGAGGACGGGCTGGGAGCCATCGTCAATTCTTCCAGGGGCATTATCGCCGCATATAAGCAGGAGAAGTACCAGAGCTTCGGACCGGAGCATTTCGGGGAAGCTTCCAGGAAGGCAGTTGAGGATATGGTGGCTGACATCAACCGGGTATTTTAGGCAGAAGGGGCAGCTGAAAGGAGAATAAAATGGCAAAAGAAAAAAAGACCGTTTCCGTGGTGAGCCAGGAGTACCTTTCCCAGGATGTCTGCAGTATGTGGCTCCAGGCGGGAGACATGGCGCTGGAGGCCGGACCGGGACAGTTTCTCTCTGTCTACTGCCGGGACGGTTCCCGGCTTCTGCCAAGGCCCGTCAGTATCTGTGAGATCGACAAAAACCTGGGACGGATCCGGATTGTCTACAGAACCGTGGGATCGGGAACCAGAGAGATGGCTCTCTGGAAAGAGGGAGACCTGGTGGAGATCCTGGGACCTTTGGGCAACGGATTTCCTGACGTTTCGGAAGACCGGACGGCATTTCTTATAGGCGGGGGCATCGGGATCCCGCCCATGCTGGAACTGGCCAGAAGCCTGAAGTGCAGAAAAAAGGTGATACTGGGCTACCGGGATGAGCTGTTTTTGAACGAGGAATTTGAACCTTACGGCGATGTGTTTATCGCCACGGAGGACGGCAGCAGGGGAACCAGAGGCAATGTACTGGATGCGGTGAGAGAACACGGTCTTAAGGGAGATGTGATCATGGCCTGCGGCCCTGCTCCCATGCTGAAGGCTCTGAAGGCATATGCGGCGGAACAGGGCATGGAATGCTATCTTTCCCTGGAGGAGCGGATGGCCTGCGGAGTGGGCGCCTGCCTGGCGTGTGTCTGCAGGACAAAAGAAGTGGATTCTCATTCCAACGTCCATAACCGGCGGATCTGTAAAGACGGACCTGTCTTCCGTGCAGAGGAGGTGGAGCTGTAGATGAATACAAAGGTAACCATCGCGGGAGTGGAGCTGAAGAATCCGGTCATGACGGCTTCCGGTACCTTCGGCTCCGGCGAAGAGTACAGCGAGTTTGTCAATCCGAGTCTTCTTGGGGCAGTGGTGACCAAAGGCGTCTCCAACGTGCCCTGGCCGGGCAATCCTGCTCCCAGGATCGCGGAGACCTATGGCGGCATGATCAATGCCATCGGACTTCAGAATCCCGGCATCGATGTGTTTATAAAGAGAGATATTCCTTTTTTGAAAAAATATGATACCAGGATTATCGTCAATGTGTGTGGCAGGACCACGGAGGACTATGTGGAGGTGGTAGAGCGGCTGGCCGGCGAGCCGGTGGATCTGCTGGAGATCAACATATCCTGCCCCAATGTAAAGGAAGGAGGCATCGCCTTCGGACAGGACCCGAAAGCAGTGGAGGCTATTACCCGGGAGGTTAAGCGCCATGCCAGACAGCCGGTGATCATGAAGCTGAGCCCCAACGTGACGGATATTACGGCTACGGCAAAAGCGGCTGAGGCAGGAGGAGCCGATGCGCTCTCCCTGATCAATACACTGACCGGCATGAAGATCGACGTGGAGAAGAGAACCTTTGCGGTGGCCAACAAGACAGGAGGCCTGTCCGGGCCGGCTATCAGGCCTGTGGCTGTGCGCATGGTCTATCAGACTGCTCAGGCGGTAAAGCTGCCCATCATCGGTATGGGAGGTATCATGACTGCAGAAGATGCCATGGAATTTATTCTGGCAGGGGCCACGGCCGTGTCTGTGGGCACGGCAAATTTCCATGACCCCTATGCCACGGCAGAGATTATCCAGGGCATCCGGGAATACATGAAGAGACATAATGTGGAGGATATCAGAGAACTCATCGGGGCTGTAAGGTAGGGATTTCGGTTTTATATATGGAAAGATCAGAGAGATGTAAAGCCCATGATGATCGTATTAAGGGCTTTACATCTTTTCTTCGTTCCACTATAATATAGACAGCAGCCATACCGCCATAATCGTACAGGACCTGATCCTATAAATGATAACCATTAACCAAGGAGAAAAAGACAAATGGAAAATTATAAGAAAGAATTCATCGAGTTCATGGTGGAGAGCAAAGTGCTGAAATTCGGCGACTTTACTTTGAAGAGCGGAAGAAAATCCCCGTTTTTTATGAATGCAGGAGCCTATGTCACCGGCTCCCAGCTGCGGAGGCTGGGACAGTACTATGCAAAAGCCATCCACGACCACTATGGCGAAGATTTTGATGTTCTGTTCGGACCGGCTTACAAGGGCATCCCTCTGAGCGTGGCCACCACCATCGCTTTCAGCGAACTGTACGGAAAAGATATCAGATACTGTTCCAACCGCAAGGAGGCCAAGGACCACGGAGATGCGGGGATCCTTCTGGGAAGTCCCATAAAAGACGGCGACAGAGTGGTGATCATCGAGGATGTGACCACATCCGGCAAGTCCATCGAGGAGACCTTCCCCATCATCAAAGCCCAGGGAGATGTGGAGATCGTGGGTCTGATGGTATCTTTAAACCGGATGGAGAGAGGCAAAGGGGAAAAGAGCGCCCTGGAAGAGGTCCAGGAACTGTACGGATTCAAAGCCAATGCCATCGTGACCATGGCAGATGTGGTGGAACATCTCTATAACAGAGAATGCCTGGGTCAGATCGTCATTGACGATACCCTGAAGGCGGCCATCGATGCCTACTATGAGCAGTATGGCGTAAAGAAAGCATAAGGAGTATGAAAGATGGAGAGAATCTATAAGACCATGAGAAATATCGGCGGAGCAAATATTGCGGTGGGAGTGGTGCTTATCAGCGTAGGGCTCATCGCAGGAACCGTATCGATCGTTACAGGCGCCGTATTGCTGAAGAGAAAGTCAGAGATCACGTTTTAAAACAGGAGGTCCTGCGCGGCAGGATCCTCTGACTGCGGCAGATGCAGTTTTGCGGTGCCGCAGAAAACAGGCAGTATCCTGAAAGACAGGGTACTGCCCTTTCATATTAAGAAGGCCATAGGAGCAGTGCTGCAG
>CAJUJV010000111.1:0-344 GCA_910586845.1 uncultured Hungatella sp. | reverse complement strand
TTTCAGCAAAACCACAGGAGCATGTATGATTCGGAACACCACAAGAAATCAGAAATTGGGCTGGGTACTTTTTATTTTATACCTGGTCGCCCTGACATATTTGATGTTTTTTGCCGAATCTCTAGGAAGAGGAGGCAAGACACAGACAGAATACGCCTATAATCTGGAATTGTTCAAGGAGATCAGACGTTTTTACGTTTATCGGAAACAGCTGGGCTGGAAAGCAGTCATGCTGAATCTGGGAGGCAATGTGGTGGGATTTATGCCTTTTGGCTTTATCCTTCCCATTGTCAGCAGAAGGGGAAGAAAGTGGTATAATGCATTTTTACTTGGATTTTTCTTAA
>CAJUJV010000110.1 GCA_910586845.1 uncultured Hungatella sp. | reverse complement strand
GATGTGAGATAGGAAGTGTGGTTGTATGTGGTTTTGAGGGCATGTGCCTGAAGAAGAAATGATCCTTGATAGCTCAGTCGGTAGAGCATGCGGCTGTTAACCGCAGTGTCGTTGGTTCGAGTCCAACTCAGGGAGTTTGGCACAGAGGTAGGACGTGTAAAAGCCAGCCGGTGCATAAGGAAAGAGGGCCCCATGGTCAAGCGGTTAAGACATCGCCCTTTCACGGCGGTAACACGAGTTCGAATCTCGTTGGGGTCATTGAAACACATAATTAATAAGGCGACATAGCCAAGCGGTAAGGCGTGGGTCTGCAACACCCTGATCACCAGTTCAAATCTGGTTGTCGCCTCTGAAAAGTCCTTGATTTTCAAGGACTTTTTATTATTTATGCGCAGGCCCCCGTGCCGCCGACAGGCGGCACGGGGGCCTTTATATGCTTATGTTGCGGCCGTTACTGGTCGTCAAAAGCCCAGCGGAACATCTTTGGATCGGGGAGGCCGGCGGGAGTGTCCTGATTGAATTCCCGGACCAGCTCGCGGGGACTGTCCTCGCCGCGTGCGCAGTACCATTGGAAATCGTTCAGAAGAACCTGGCGGCTTTTGCCCGCGTTCTCATGAAAGTGGGGGCGCAGCCGGAACGCGCCCCGCACATCTCCGGGAAACTGCTCCAGGTGCTTTTTATCCAGGCGGAGATAGTCGAAGCAGAAGCGGATTTGGGAGTTCTCAAACACCTTCTGTGCCTTTACCGCGCGGGTATAGGCCTTTACCGCGGCGTTATAGGCCTTTTTCGCGGCAGCCAGATCTTTTTCGAGCTTTTTCATGTGGCTGGGCTCCCGCTGCAGTCTGCTTTCATACTCTTCTTTGGATTTTTTCGCGCGCTCATACGCCTCTTCTGTGTGTTCACGGACTTTTTGCCGTTCTTCTTCCTCCTGCCGATATACCGCCTCATAAAGTGCTTTTCCCGCCAGGAAAAAGATGCAGCCGCTGTACAGATCCACCGCCACCGGAATATTGAGAGAGGTCTCGTTGCCCCTTTCCAGGGCATTTTGCAGCGCATCTGTCTGGTCCGGGTCCAGTATGCAGAAGCCGGCGCGGTCCAGGCGCCAGCCCTCCGGGTTCCCGGCGCAGGCCGGGTCTTTTTTATAGAGCTCGTATCCCCTTGGGCTGCTGCAGTACGCCTCGAACAGACTCATGGAAAAGTCCCGCTTCCTCCGGGGCCCCATGGTGAAGGGCTCCGTCCTGCGCCCCTCCTCGTCCTCCGCCCGATCATCCGGCTTGATCAGAGGGTATCCGCTGTCCTGCAGCCAGGTCTTGATCCTGATGTGGAGGGCCATCCGCTCCAGCCCTCCGGTCAGCCAGGGCAGGTAATCCACTGACACCGTACCCTTTCTGGTCCTGATGTTCCATTTCAGATCATGCAGTCGGCCGGCGATCTCCGTCCCGCCCGCCTCGTGCTCTCTGTACAGCCTTTTTGCCAGCTTCGCCAGGTCTCTCTTCAGTTGTGCTGTGGTGAATCGGATCTCACCCTTCCTTTCGCTGCTGTTGAACTCCTGGCAGTCTGGGTTCAGCGTTTTTTCCTCATCCCGCAGGCCCTCCCGCAGCAGAGGGGCCAGACAGTAACGCTGATCCCACATACTGGTATCCTTATAATAAATATCGCGTTTCGCCAGATACTCCACCAGCCAAAGGTAGTATTCCGTATCTGAGATCAGCCCTGCCCGGTATCCTGCATCATTCAGCCAGAGTTCCTCCCAGAAATCTCGACGATTTCCGCCGGCTGCACCTTTCAACAGCTTACCTCTGGCCTGCTCCGGGTTCATCTTCAGATCTCTGGCCAGCCGCACCTTAATCTTAGGACTGTCCTCTGGCTGCGGGGTCCGTCTCATGGAAAGCCCCGGGAGATGCTCCTCCAGAAGCCCTGATACGCTGTCAGCCCAGAAGTATCGATACAGGAAGGAATGCTCTCCCTCGTTGGCATATTCGAGGATCAGATCCCGGTAGAAGCGGTCGCGGATTGAGCTCACAGATCTTTCCATTGCAATCCCCTCCCATAGAGCCTGGCTTGCCGAAGTGGCCCTTCGCAGACACGGCTGTACACATCCAGCGCCTTGTCCGTATCTGCCAGGGGGGCGATCTCCCGCTGGAACAGATACAGATTCACGATCTCCTCCAGATCCTGGCAGAAATCCCGCAGAATCTCTATTCCTGCCTTTTTAAAAAGCTCCTCAAAGCGCAGGCAGGCGGAGCAATAGTCATCTATGTCCTCAAAACTCTGGACCAGCAGCAGCAGTTCCCAGTTTCTTTCCGCCTCTTTTCCCAGCTGATCGTACTCGGCTTGCCACCATGCGGTGCGGCTCTCATCATCCAGCTCATCCAGGGGGCTCCAGAAATCGTCCTCCTCGGGGTCATAGGCAAAACCGTCGTCATCGTCATAGTCATCATAAAAAAGATCCTCGTCGTCCGCAGCCTCATCGTCCACTTCGTCCGGCTGTTCCGTTTTCTCAGGCTGTTCTGTTTCGTCCGACTGTTCCGTTTCGTCCGATTGTTCCGTTTCGTCCGGTTGTTCCGTTTCCTCCGGATGTTCTGTCTCCACCGTCCTGCTGTAGGACCGGTTCCCGGCCATTTTCCACGAAGGGGTCATGGCAAAGTCGTCGTCCAGGATCCTTACATCCAGCTCCTTAAAGACAAGGTAATGGTTGATGGGAGAATAGAGGTGGAAGCCGAAGTGCCCGTCATAGCCCCAGCGCGGCTCGT
Organism: uncultured Hungatella sp.; assembly: GCA_910586845.1. Taxonomy (GTDB): domain Bacteria; phylum Bacillota; class Clostridia; order Lachnospirales; family Lachnospiraceae; genus UBA3402. The sequence continues at coordinate 5,046 of CAJUJV010000110.1, read as the reverse complement.
TTTGGCTGGCTCCATTGGGCCCGTCTGTGATACACCAGCTTCGGGAGAACCACTTCGCCTGCTCCAACAGAAAAGCGAAATCGGTTCTCTCCTTCATCTCGCTGCCCCGGGCGCAGGTGTAGCCCCCCGGGCACAGACTGCACCGCATGACCAGATAAAGGTAGAGGCCGTACAGTTCCCGCCGTGTCTGGAGGTAGGACTTCAGCCAACCCTCCTTAACGAAGCGCTCCGTGCGCAGCTTTTCCGCCCATAGGGACAGCATTTCCTCCACCAGGCCATGGAGATTTTCCGGAGAGAACTTCCCACTCTTATCCGTGATTTCCTTCCGGAAGGAGTAATCATAGCCCTTCATGCAGCGCATGAGATCATCCGCCGCCTCCTGCAGGCACTGAAGGTTTTTTTGGTAGATTTTCAGCTTTTCTTTAGATAGTTCCATAAAGATTCACCGTTCCTTTCCTGAAATATGGATGACGCGCGGGACTGTCTCCCACGGTTATCCTAACACAACCCTAGCAAAATGCCAAGAAACCATTTGTTATTTTTACGAATATGTGGTTCGCCGGCTGTTACGATCCCCGGGATCGTCCGTTATTCATGGGTGCGTAAGATACACACCCGGAAAGCCGCGGACAGCAGATGTGTTCAGCGGCGCATACACATTTCTCTATAATATCTCAGAGGCGGATTTACATACCCGTGAAAGTTCGTAAAAAATACAAATTTTAAATCAAACGCCCGTTATACTGGTTATCGGCAGGAACCTTGAAAATTCAATGACCGTCCGAAAGAATGCGTCCCCGGGGAAATACGCCGTGATGCCCGCAGCAGGCAAGCGTGTCAAAGGGAAGGCAGTGCCCATAAACAGCGGGGTTGAAATACTTTCGGAGAGAGCGGCATGGAAACCCTATGGCAGACAGAAAGGAGAATATCAATATGTACCTCGCAAACGAAGCAAGAATCATCAGGGAATCCTCCCATGGCTACGACCTCATCCCAATCCAGGATGAGATGTTGTCCCACCGGGAGGTGGAACTGGTCGGAGAGGTGGACGCAGCCTCGGTAAACGCCCTTATCCGGCAGCTGCGCTATCTGCAGTACGAGGATCCGGAGGCTTTAGTCACTCTGTACATCAACAGTCCCGGCGGCAGCGTGGACAGCGGTATGGCACTCTACGATGTGATGCAGGCGGTGAGCTGCCCTATACGGACCGTCTGTGTGGGTCTGGCAGCCTCCATGGCAGCCCTGCTTTTCGTCTCAGGCACACAGCGCGACATGCTGCCCCACAGCCGCCTCATGATCCATGACCCGCTGATTGCCCAGACCGGCGGCAGCGCCCTGAAGCTGAAAGCAATCAGCGACGACCTGATGGAAACCCGGCAGATCATCGCCAGGGTCATCGCCGGGCACTCCGGCAAAAGTATGGAGGAAATTCTGGCCAAGACCGCCAGCGACAGCTATTTCCGGGCACAGGAGGCCATGGAATTCGGTCTTGCCGATCACATCATCACAAGCCTTGGGAAAAACAACTGATTTTCGAAGATACCGAAGGAATCCATCATATTTATAGGAGGAAAACGTATGTACAACAATGTCAAATCCAAACGTATCCTTGCAAAGGATGTCTTCGTCAGCAATGACACCTGGGTCACAGGGATCAACAACAACGACCTGCTGGTGGGACCGTCGGGCGGCGGCAAGACCAGAGGCTATGTGGTACCAAACATCCTTCACACCCAGGACAGCCTGATTGTCGCCGACACCAAGGGAAACCTGTGCAGGCTGTATGGGGAGCATCTGAGGAAAAGGGGCTACAAGGTCATGCATCTGGACTTCTCGGACGTGGCCAATACATCCTGGGGCTACAACCCCCTGGCTTATATCCGGGAATGCCGGGACAGTGAGGCAAATAAGGCCGGCGACTACTACAGCGAGCAGGATATCAAGAAGATCGCACAGACCATCTGCCCGTGCCTGAATTTCAAAGAACCCTTCTGGGACCAGGCGGCACAGATGTATTTGGAGGCAATCATTCTTTTCATTATGAACCTGCTGCCCCGGGAGCAGCATAATCTGTACGAGGTGTTCACCTTCCTTTCGAGGATGGGGACCAATGATCTGGAAAATATAATCGAGGAAGAGTGTATCACCCATCCTGACAGCGCCTTCGCACGCAAAATAGGACTGATCCGGCAAAACGCAAAGGCGGAGAAAATGGACGCCAGCATCAAGGGAATCCTGGCACAGCACCTGGATGTGGTCACATACTCCGGTGTGAAGCGGATGTTTTGCATGGAAGAACAGGTCGATATGGGAGCCTTTATCAGAGGGAAAACGGCCCTGTTTCTGTCCGTCAGCGACTCCGACCGCAGCCAGGATGCCCTGATCAATCTCTTCTATACCCAGGCGCTGCAGTATCTTATGGCTGCCGCCGACAGGCAGCCGGACAGCCGTCTTCCGATTCCGGTGCGTTTCATTCTGGATGACTTCAGTACCAACACCGTCATTCCGGATTTCGATAAAATCATTTCCGTCATCCGTTCCAGGGAGATTTATGTCAGTGTGATCATCCAGAGCCTCTCCCAGTTAGAAGGTCTTTATGACCATGCCAAAGCCCAGACCATCATCAACAACTGCGACCACTGTCTGTACCTGGGAGGGACGGACTACCAGACGGCGGAGTATTTCTCCAGGAAATTCAACTGCCAGGTTTCCACGGTCTTAAACCTGCCGCTTGATGCCATGTTCATCTTCGAAAGGGGCAGGGAGCCCCAAAAGGCCAGGAAGTACGAGCTGGACAGCGATACTGTCTACCGCAGCCTGATAATGCAGGGGGAGCCGGCAGAGGCAAAAGCCGGGGCCGAGCCCGGAAGGGAGGCTATATGACAAAGGAAAACAGGACGCTCTATACACTGGAGGAGCGTCTGGCGATGGCGGCAAAATCTCAGGCGACCTCTCCTGAGGCCGCCGCCAGTATGGTGCAGCGGCTTTCCAGGGTGCATACGGCGTATTTTTTCTGCGGAAGCGCCAACGCAGGAATCATGGAAGAGCTGACCGGCGAGTTCTGGGAATGTCTGGAGGGAAATCTGCTTCATTACGGCGGTTTCTGCCACAGCTTCCGGATGGCGATCGAGCGCGATGATGACGTCCTGCGGACACTCTCATCCGGAAGTCTCAAGCTGGAGCCCTCTGACCCCTACCGGCCCGTCTGGAGTGTCCGGACGAACAATGCCTTCATATTGCTGGGACTGCTCCTGCTTGATCACGCAAAGGGCCGGATGCGGTACCGGAATATTTATCACTGTACACGGATGAGTCTGAAACAGTATCTGGATGCCCTGGTGGACCTGAGTTTTCAGGGGAACGGAACTTTGGATGGGGACCGGATGGAGTTTTTCTGGATTTGGCGGAAGACATTTTTGATGGATAACGACGGCACCTGGTCCCTGAGAGAGGCTCTGGGCCACATCCTCCGGCGATATATCGCTGCGTGGCAGGAGTTTGACCATCTGGACCATATTCTTCGCTGCATGGGCGCCCTCTCCTGCCATCTGGAGCAGGACAAGCGGTACCTGAACCCCCGGGAGTATTATTTCTCCCTGGCCTGTGAATATCCGGAAAATGTGCCGGATCCGGACAGCGATGACACTGCCCCGGAAACTCTGCGCAGCCAGATTTTTCTCTCCGAGCGGGACTACAGTCCCAAAGTTCTGAGAAAATTGGCCGAAAAATCACCTTCCCAGGACCTGCGGGAACTTTTGGAGAGGAATATCTCGGAAAAGGGGCTGGCCCAGGCCATGGGGGAGATCAACAGGGCAGTAATGGATCTGTCTATACTGTTCGTGGAGCCTTATCTGCGGATGGGGGAGTACCACTATGAGAGGCATTTGAAATAGTACTATGGAGCGGGAAGGGGATAAGGCAAAGAAAAAACCAGAGCCTCTCGATCTGTCGGGAAACTCTGGCTACTCATCACCGTTCCTGAGCGGATTCGAACCCACCTGCTTATATATAATAGAATCTGTTGTTGACACGAAATTGGTACAATTCCGCACAAAATTGGCACGGTTCTGCTCTTTCCCCGTAAATAGGGATATGTTACACTAAATATGCTTAAAACTGTATCCAGAAGCAATCCGGGCTGGCATGGCACCTTTCCAGAGAGGTGCTTTTTTTGCGCCTCTTACCGCATGATCCGGCTTTTCACCGCCTGCCAGCCCAAAGAAAGAAGACCGTGCCCGTCTCTGTGGCATGGTCTTTTCTTGCCCGGCATATCAAAAACGCGCCAGTGACGCGTTTTCTGATACCATAACCAAATCTTATTTAAAGGAGGTCCACAAATTGAAACTGAAATACAAACTGCAGACGCCTGCCCCGGCAGGTAAGAAGCCCCGCCACCTACAAACGGAGCGGACAGCTCTGGGATCTTTCCATATATTGAACTGCAGGAAATCCAATATGAGGAAATAAAAGCTGATGGCGCTGGTCTGGACGAATCTTTTGTCCAACGCAGTCAAATTCACCCCGGATTCCGGCTCTATACTTCCATGGACAGTGTCCTTGTTTCATTCGCGGATTCCGGAATCGGTATGACAGGGGATGAACAGCGTCATATTTTTAATTCTTCCAGTACAGATAATGTGTTCATAACCCGGAACTGGTAGCTGTCAAGAGTCCTTTTATCCGTCAGCTCCTTCCAAAGCTGGTAAAATAAAATGGATTTTGAATCCACTCCGTTTCCAGTTAGATCTAAATCATTACAATTTTTGGTCATTTTTCACCTCTTGACTTTACCAAATCCCTGGTATATAATGTAGGAGGATGGGAATACTATCTAAGGATACAAGAGACTCGTTTAATGACAGCAAGAGCCTATGAGCCGTGTCATTTTACCTGTCTCTTTTTTTGCTTTTATTTTACATGATAAATGTTATATTTACAAGACCTTTCATTTTTCTCTGTTTTCCAAATGGCTTAATATGATTCTTTGAGTTTCTGGCACGAAATTGGCACAATTCCGCACAAAATTGGCACGGTTCTGCTCTTTCC
>CAJUJV010000109.1:7941-8264 GCA_910586845.1 uncultured Hungatella sp. | reverse complement strand
TCGGAGAGAGGAGAGCAGACAGAATGTAACCCGTGAAGGACTGAGAAATTGGTATGATGGATATCAAACTATAGATGGAAGACGATTATATAATCCAAGATCTGTTGTCGGTGCCCTGACTTGTAATCAGCTGGGAAGTTACTGGACCAGTTCCGGACCCTACGATGAGATATATACCTATGTAAAAAATAATATTGCAGATGTAAAAGAAGACATTGCGTTGATGATGACAGGAACGCCGGTGCCTGCAAGAGTACAGGAATATGCTTCGACATCCATGGAACTTACAACAAAGGACGAGATCTATTCGGCAATGGTAGTCT
>CAJUJV010000109.1:6807-7931 GCA_910586845.1 uncultured Hungatella sp. | reverse complement strand
TCCTGACCTTTTCCCATGGGCATGTATCCATTCCCAATAAAGAACTGATGGATAAGTTTGCGGATATGGTACGGCAGAAGCCGACTTTTGGCTATATCTATCGGCTGGCAGCGGAGTCTCAGAAGATGTTGGAGGCGACAAAAGCCGCTGATATAAAAACCATGACCGAAATCCTGGAACGGGCACATAACACGGAAAGTCCCCTGATCAGGTACAGCGATGAGGCGGAACTTTCCAAAGTGATCACATTCGTCTATCTCCAGGCGAGGGAATATTATGATATCAGGCTGGAGGACAGATCCGGAACCGGATATGTGGATTATATCTTCTATCCTTATAAGAAAGATGATGACGGTATCATCGTAGAGTTAAAGGTAGATGATACGGCGGATCATGCCATAGAGCAGATCAAAGACAGACAGTATGCTCTCAATTTTGACGGTAGGCTGGGTGATGAGCCACGATATACGGGCAGAATTCTTGCTGTGGGGATCGCTTACGACAGAAAAGACGAGAATAAGCGGCATGAGTGCAGGGTGGAGGTGCTGCGGGAAAAGCAGAATCTGTCTGTAAAAATGCTGAATTAAAAATAGATACCTCAAAAGGCAGTCTGTTTCAGGACAGAATACTTTTGAGGTATTTCCATTCGTAAGAACCTTTACAAGGAGCTGCGCCTGATTTGAAAAACTTTGCCGTGGAGATCATTTACGACAGCAGACCATCAAAACCGGTATCTATGTGTCAGCCCGCGGCGCACGGACATATCTGCGGCAGAGGAAATCCGTGGGCCCTATGTGCCTCGTCCGGTTGCACCCGGTGATTAATTATGGTATAGTTGTCAATACTGAGGATAGATCCCTGTCTCCAAAGGGGCAGGGGTCTCCATCGTATCCTATGGGGTCAAAAACAGCTGCCCCTATCATCTGATAAACCAGGAGGATTTCCATGGAGAAATTATATGAACAGAAACCGGATGTGAAAGAATTTGATGCAGTCGTCCTGTCCTGCGAGCAGGTCAGGGACAAGTTATACCATGTAACTCTGGACAGGAGCGCATTTTACCCCGAGGGCGGGGGACAGCCCTGTGATACAGGCACACTGGGACAGGCCAAAGTGACAGAGGT
>CAJUJV010000109.1:0-6797 GCA_910586845.1 uncultured Hungatella sp. | reverse complement strand
AGGTCCACGAGAAGGAGGGACGGGTCATCCACTACACGAACCAAGAGATGGAGCCGGGGATAAAAGTTCACGGAATCATCGACTGGGAGAGGAGACAGTGCCATATGCAGCACCACACAGGAGAGCATATTTTCTCCGGTCTGGTCCACAGCCGGTACGGATATGACAATGTGGGGTTCCACATGGGCCAGGATATGGTGAACATTGATTTTAACGGGATGCTGACTGCGGATCAGGTGAGAGAGCTGGAGGATGAGGCGAACCGTCTGGTCTGGGCCGATGTCCCGGTAGAGTCCTGGTATCCTTCTCAGGAAGAATTACATAAGCTGGATTACAGGAGCAAGAAGGAACTTACGGGACCGGTCCGCATCGTGAGAGTCCCGGGGGGAGATACCTGCGCCTGCTGCGGCACTCATGTAAGCCATACAGGACAGATCGGTCTCATAAAGATCATTGGTCTGAAAAAATACAAAGGCGGCGTCCGGCTGGAGATGGTGTGCGGATCCAGGGCTCTGGCTGATTATGAGAAGAAGCAGGAAGAAGTGATCCGAATTTCAGGTCTTCTGTCTGCCAGACAGGGAGAGGTCTCGGCGGCTGTGGAGAAGCTGATGGGAGAGTCGGAGTCCCAGAAAGCTCAGATGAACCAGCTGTATCAGAAGATTTTTAAGATGAGATGTGAACAGCTGGCCTCCTGCAGGGAGCCTCTTCTGATCTTTGAAGAGCAATTGCCGCCGGCCAGGCTCCGTCAGCTCTGTACCCTTCTGTGCCAGGAGGAAAAAGGAGACCTGGTCCTGGTCTGTTCCGGAGAGGCCGGACAGTTTTATTATGTGCTGGGAAGCAGAGAAGAGAAAGTGGATACCGTAGTCAGAAAGCTTAACGGACTGCTTAACGGGAAGGGAAGCGGCAAGGGTCTTATGGCCCAGGGAATGTTCTCCTCTGCTGAAGATGAGATCCGGAGAGTCTGGGAAGAAGGATTGTGGAAGGAGTAAAGGATGGAACTGAACAGAGAGAATCTGAAAAAGATCAGAAGTCTGATCGTGTTCACTGTGGTCGTGGTGTTTCTGGGAGTTCATTACCAGAAAGTTCTGGCGGTTCTGGGAGAGTGTATTTCCATGATCTCCCCCTTTCTTCTGGGCGGAGCCATTGCATTTGTCCTCAATGTACCCATGCGCGCCATCGAGACCCGCACCCCGTTAAAAAGACTGAAACGATTCAGGCGGCCTCTCTGCCTGATCCTCTCCATCACGCTGGTGGCAGGAGTGCTGGCTCTGGTAATCTTCGTGGTGGGGCCGGAACTGATCAATACGATCCTGAGCCTGCAGAAGAGTATTCCCGTATTTTTTGAAAAGATCCAGGTACAGGCGGAGGAACTGTTTGCCCGGAATCCGGGGATCCTGATGTATATTCAGCAGATTGAGATCGACTGGGAGGAGACCGGAAAGAATATTATGGGATTTCTCTCCAGCGGCGCCAGTACCATGGTGGCCTCCACCTTCAATGCGGCGGTGTCCATCATCAGCGGTGTGGCCAATTTCTGTATCGGTTTTGTGTTTGCGGTCTATGTGCTTTTGCAGAAGGAGGCACTGGCCCGGCAGGCAGGAAAGCTTCTTAAAGCCTTTCTGCCTGCCGGGCTGTGTGAAAGGATCATTAAGACGGCGGCTCTCACAGAGAAGACCTTTTCTAATTTTCTGGCCGGACAGTGTGTGGAAGCCGTGATCCTGGGAGCCATGTTTTTTGTCACCCTGACGTTGATAAAACTGCCCTATGCTCTTCTTATCGGAGTGCTCATCGCATTTACGGCCCTGATCCCGATCTTCGGAGCATTTGTGGGCTGCGCCGTGGGAGCATTCCTGATCCTGATGGTGAACCCTGTTCAGGCGCTTGTGTTCCTGGTGGTCTTTCAGGTGCTCCAGCAGGTAGAAGGCAATCTGATCTATCCCCATGTGGTAGGCGGCTCCGTAGGCCTTCCTTCTATCTGGGTTCTGGTTGCAGTGACTGTGGGAGGCAGCGCCATGGGCGTTCTGGGCATGCTGGTGTTTATCCCCCTGTGCTCGGTTCTGTATGCTCTTATAAAGGAAGAAGTCCATGTCAGGCTGGAGCGGAAACAGGGAAGATCGGGCAGGAACAGAAGAGACCGGACACAGACAGGCAGCCGCGGCAGAAGGAGCCGGAAGCCGGGAGAAACAGGAGACGGTGGACAGCAGGAAAAGGGAAAAGCCCGCGGCACAGGAGGAGACAGATGAACAGAAGACTGAGAGATTACGGGATCGTCATCGGCAGAGGGACTCCGGGACCCCGCAACAAGATCACGGATGTGGCAGGAGTCACGGTGGGCCACTGTACGGTGGATACGGACAGAAACAAGACAGGAGTCACGGTGATCATGCCCTGTCCGGACAATCCGTTTTCCAGAAAACTGGCGGCGGCCGTGTGTATCCAGAACGGATTCGGAAAGAGCCAGGGGCTGACACAGATCGAGGAACTGGGCACTCTGGAGACTCCCATAGCTCTTACAAACACACTGAATGTGGGGATTGTACACGATAGTTTGGTGGATTATATGCTGAAAGTGGGAGAAAGAGACGGTATTTCCATCACTTCTGTCAATCCGGTGGTGGGAGAGTGTAATGACAGCATACTCAACGACATCAGCTGCAGGGCAGTGGGGAGAAAGGAAGTCATGGAGGCCATTGACAGTGCGGCAGCGGAGTTTGAAGAAGGGGATGTGGGAGCCGGAAAGGGGACGGTATGCTTTGGGCTGAAGGGCGGCATCGGTTCTGCTTCCAGGATCGTCTCTCTCGGAGGAAAGGATTATACCATAGGAGCGCTGGTGCAGTCTAATTTCGGCGTCACGGAGAATCTGGTCATCGGCCATGAGCCTGTGGGACGTAAACTCTCGGGTATAGAACCGGCAGTGACAGACAGAGGCTCTGTGATGATGATTCTGGCCACGGATCTTCCGGTGACGGACCGTCAGCTGAAGCGGATGTGCAGACGGGCTCCGGTGGGGCTGGCGCGGTGTGGTTCTTTCCTGGGCCACGGCAGCGGGGATATCGTCATCGGCTTTACTACGGTCAATCGGGTGGAGACAGGAAAGGAACCGGCAGTCTGTTCTATAGAGGTTTTAAAAGAGGAACTGCTGGATCAGGTATTTCCGGCAGTGGCGGAATCGGTGGAGGAGGCGGTGCTGAATTCTCTGGCCATGGCTTCCACTGTGACGGGATACGACGGCACAAAAAAATACAGCCTGACAGAGGTGTATCTGAGCAGGCTGCAGGCAGAGCAGACAACAGGGCGGACCGGGGGGCAGACAAAAGAGCCGCATATCCCGGAGACGCCTTTATGAAAAGGAAGACCGGGGCAGCCGTGAGTCAGTCGAAATGGGCATGAAATACCCGGTCAGCTGTGTGGAGGTCAATGGAGGACAGATTAAACTGGTCTTCAAAGACCTCCACAGTGTATTCAAAGAAGGAGCCGTCTGTCCGCCCCGACATGAGTACATAGGCTCCTTCTTCTTTGTCTTCGATCTGGTCGCAGATATCGTTGTAGATCTCTTCCCCGTCTACGGCTCCGGCATAGCCGGACAGACGGATCTTTTCTTCGATGGCACGGTAAATCTCATCCATAGTAATCCTCCTTGATATCTTTCAGAAGGGAACAGGAGACCCGCAGACCGCCTCTGCCCCGCCCGATGGCCACATCCGGCTTGTTGGCGCCGTGGAAATCGGAACCGCCGGAGGGGAGAAGTTCCAGTTCCCTGGTGATGACCTGAAGCCGGGCGCTCTGAGACTGGTTGTGGGAAGAGTGATAGACCTCTATCCCCCGAAGCCCCAGATCCTTTAAGTGAGAGGCAAAGTCTCTGATCCGGGAGTATCCCATATGGTACAGCATGGGGTGGGCCAGACAGGGCCACATACGGCAGGAGGTCAAAAGCTCCATAACCTGTTCGGGAGTCACGATCTTCTGGCGGATACAGTAGCGGCCTCCGTACTGGAGATATTTTTCGAAGGCCCGGTCAGGAGAGGAGGCATACCCTTTTTCCGTCAGGACCCTGGCAAAATGAGCCCTGGTGACGACCGTGTCGGGGATGCCGTTCTGTAAGTCCTCCCAGGTGATGTCAAAACCGTCTTTCCGGAACCGGTTCAACATATCCTCGTTGCGGGAATCCCGGATCCTGCGGAAGCCGGCCAGACCCTCCAGCAGTCCGGGGCAGGTCTCATCGGCAAAAAATCCCAGGATATGGATCTCTGTCCCGTCGAGAACGCAGGACAGTTCGATGCCGGGAATCAGCTCTATATCGAGAGAGGCGGCGGCCGCCCTGGCCCGGGAGATTCCGTCTACGGTATCATGGTCTGTAAGGGCCACTGCCTTTAAATCCTCAGAAGCTGCCAGACGGACCACTTCCCCGGGAGACAACGTGCCGTCAGAGGCGGTGGAATGGGTGTGCAGGTCAACATAATTCATAAAATTTCTCCCTTTTGAAATGCTTTGGTAACACTAGTGTAACATGTTTTGGAAAATATGTAAAATGGAAAAAAAAGATTCCATTTTCTACAAAGTATGGTATACTACTTGTTGGAAACTACATTATCATGTGAAACAGGTGAGAGAGAGAATGAATACAGACAACAGAACTCATTATAATAGAACAGGTTCAGATAAGGCAACTCACGGGACCAGACAGACGGCAGCGGGCCGCACAGGTGCTTCCAGGGCAGCAGGATCGTCAGGTGCAGGCCAGAGAACTTCTTCCGGCGTTCATCACAGTCCTTCCGGTACCTCCAGAGCCTCCTCGGGAGCTTCTTCCAGAAGCGGTTCTTCCAGAGGGGCAGGCGCCGGCAGGAGTACGGGGGCCTCCAGAGGTTCGTCCTCAAGATCGGCTTCTTCCCGTCCTCCCGGTTCCAGACCGGGCCATTCCGGACAGCGTCCCGGCAGCAGACACGGAGGACGCAGGCGGAGAAAGTCTTCTCCCGATTATCGTATTATCGCCATCGCAGGAGTGGTGCTGATCCTGGCCATCGCGGCAGTGGTATATGGCATGCAGCACAGCAGGAACACGGGGATGACACCGGAGGATACCAGCCAGGAGACCACCACGGAACCGGAGACCGAGCTGGAGAAAGAGGTGACCGTGGATGGCATCCAGATCACGGGCATGTCCAGAGATCAGGCAAGAACAGAGATCCTGAAGAATTACACCTGGGCCATGAAGGTGACTTACGGGGATGACACTTATGAGGTGGCCAATCTGATGGAAGAGAAGCTCAACGGCCTTCTGGACGAGATCTACAGGGGAGAGCCCAAGGAACATTATACACTGGATACCTCCGGACTGGAGGAGACAGTGAAGGTCCAGGCAGCGGCAGCGGCCTCCAGATGGGACAGAGAGCCGAAGAACGGCTCTATCTCGGGGTATGATGCGGCCACGGATTCTTTTATATTCGAAGGAGAGGTCACAGGGTTCGCCATCGATCAGGAGAGGCTGGCCGCAGACATCCAGAGCGCCCTGACGGCGAAAAAGTTTGATGCCGTCATCGCCGCCTCCGGCACGGAAGTCCAGCCGGAGATCACCGTCGCGACGGCCAAAGAGAAATATAAGACCATCGGTACCTTTACCACCAAGACCACGGCCAACAGCAAACGAAACACCAATATCCGCCTGGCTGCCCAGGCCCTTAACGGAACCATCGTACAGCCCGGGCAGGAGATCTCCTTCAACGAAACGGTAGGAGAGAGGACTGCCGCCAAGGGCTATCAGGGAGCGGCCGCCTACAATAACGGGGAGGTGGTCGAGGAGATCGGCGGAGGCGTGTGTCAGGTAAGCACGACTCTGTACAACGCGGTGCTGAAAGCCGGACTTAAGATTTCTGTCCGCCGTTCCCACACATTCGAACCGTCCTATGTGACTCCGGGGCAGGATGCCACCGTAAGCTGGGGAGGGCCGGATTTTAAGTTTATCAACAGCTCGTCCACGCCTGTGGGGATCAGGGCCGCTTATGCGGATCAGACCGTGACGGTTTCCGTTTACGGAATTCCTGTTCTTGAGGAGGGGGTTACTTATTCTCTGGAGTCGAAAAAGATCGCCACACTGGATCCCCCGGCTCCTACCTACGAGGAAGATCAGACTCTGCAGCTGGATGAAGAGGTGGTGAAGTCTGCCGGATCTTCAGGCAGCCGCTGGGAGACCAGGCTGATCATAAAAAAGAACGATGAGATCATCAGCCAGGAAGTGGATCATACGGTTACTTATAAAGGCCACGCCCCTGTGATCAGGAGGAATACCTCCGGAGTAGTGCTCACTACCGAGGGAAGCGAGTCTTCTTCCGAGTCCGTGCCTGCGGAATCGTCTCAGGCCGATACATCTTCCCAGACTCAGGTGGGGCCTGCATTCCAGACCCCGGCCGAGACTACCACCACTGAAGAGCAGCCGCGGGATCCGGTGGATCCGGGGCTGGGCGGCGGACCGGGACAGCAGGAACAGCCGGGCGGCGCTCAGGACCAGAACGGCCCCGGCGGCCCTCAGGATGGAGTGCTCGTGGAGCCAAAACCGGAATAAGGGATTATCATTCAGTTATAAAAAGCCGGCCGGGAATCAGCCTGTGTGAGCAGAGTGCAGCTTCCCGGCCGGCTTTTTGCAGGTCTTCCCGCTTCTCTGAATATTGTTCCGAAAATAGTACGATTTTTTGGGGATTTTTGCTTTTCAAATTGATAAAAAATTGTTATAATAATACGCAGGTCAGTATGTGTGTCAATACATACTACACTATGCAACATTCAAAATTGTAGGAGGAAAATCA
>CAJUJV010000108.1:6012-8303 GCA_910586845.1 uncultured Hungatella sp. | reverse complement strand
AAACGGCGACCTCAGAAACAGTCTCAGTACCAGGTTGATCCCCGACTGAACCTGATTGATATCGCTGGTCATCCTGGTCACCAGAGTCGAAGTCCCTATGGTATCGATCTCCCTGTAAGACAGGCTGTTGATGTGCCGGAACAGATCATTGCGCAGCATGGTTCCGATGCCCACGGCCGCTTTGGCCGAAAAGTACTGCGCCGTCAGGGAACAGGTCAGTCCCACGATGCCCAGAAGCACCAGCACTCCGCCCATACGCAGAATATACCCCATATCCTGGTTTTTGATTCCCACATCGATGATCTGAGCCATGACAAGGGGCACGAACAATTCAAAGCTGGCTTCCAGCAGTTTAAAGAGGGGCCCCAGCCCTTAAAGTATTTTAGCAGCTTTTTCATATGGAATCCTCCACTATATTTTTTATAAATAATAGCTTGTGTTATTATATCATTATGCTATAATGTCTGCAAGGGATAATTTCCCAAAAATCATGACCTGCCAAGAGGTTTTTTATGAATTCCAAACAGCTTTACTATTTTGTTACCATCGTGGAGACGGGGAGCTTTACGGCTGCCGCCCGGCAGCTGGGCCTGTCCCAGCCGCCTCTGAGCAAACAGATCATGGCTCTGGAGGAGGAGCTGGGGGTCCCTCTTCTCATAAGAAATTCCCGGAGGGCACAGCCTACGGAGGCCGGCGCCTTTCTTTATGACCGGGCCAGGCATATCCTGGCGGTCATGGACTCTGCCGGCAGGCAGCTCCGGGGATTCGCAGGCGGAACCGGCGGCACTCTCAGACTGGGAACCATCTCCTCCTCCGGCCATATGCTGACCGAAGCTTTTCTCAAGGATTTCTGCAAAAATTATCCCTCTGTCAGATTCGAGCTGACCGAGGGCAATACCTATGAACTTCTGGAGCACCTGAAAAACGGCCTTATTGAGTGCGCCATCCTCCGGACTCCTTTTAACGGCGACGGATTATCCTGCTGCTACGGCCCCAGAGAGCCTCTCATGGCCGTGGGAGCGGAGCATTATTTCCATGGGCTTCATAACCGCCAGTCCATGGAGCTGACTGATCTTGCAGGCAAACCTCTGATCTATTACCGCCGCTTTGAGGCCCTGATCTCTTCTGCCTTTCAGTCCGTCGGGCTGGAGCCGGATATTTTCTGCCGCAACGATGATGCCCGGACCTGCCTTCTGTGGGCCGGCGCCGGACTGGGAGTCGCCCTGGTGCCGGAGACCATCTGCAATCTTTCTATCGGCCGCAGCCTGGAGCGCCATCCGATCCTCTCTGAATCCACCGTCACGCGGATGGCGGCAGTCTATAAGAAAAACGGATATGTATCACAGATCGCCCGGGAATTTGTAAATTATTTTAAAGATTATGTCAACTGGGAAGAGGAAGGATAACCGGAGCTCCTTCCTCTTTTTTTGATGCGCAGGCCCCCGAAAGGAGTATTACCGCCTGTCGGCGGTACGGGGGCCGCGGGTTGAGTAGGGAAAAAGCCTCCCCTGCTCGATTTCTCTATGAGGCCGGGTCAGCCTTCTCTGCTCTCAGGAAGACGGCAAATCCCGCCAGAAACAGCACTGCCAGCATGCCGACTCCCGCGCCCGGATCATGGGTCACCTGGGTCATGACCCCTACCAGGGTAGTGCCGATAAAAGAGGCTCCTTTTCCGCAGATATCAAAAATCCCGAAAAACTCACCGGACTTCTCCGGCGGGATAATCGCGGCAAAGTAAGACCTGGACAGCGCCTGGATCCCTCCCTGGAACATGCCCACCCACACTGCCAGAAGCCAGAACTCCCACTGTCTGTCAAGCTGGACGGCAAAAAGAGCGATGCAGAAATAGCTGGCGATGCACACTTTGATCAGGGTCGTATTCTTATACCGCGAGGCCAGTTTTCCGAAGATCAGGGCACAGGGAAAAGCCACGATCTGAGTGACCAGAAGAGCCAGAAGGAGACCTGCTGTATCGAGCCCTATGGCGCTTCCGTAGGCTGTGGCCATCTCGATGATGGTATAGACTCCGTCGATGTAGAAGAAAAAGGCCAGAAGGAACAGAAAGACTTTCCGGTTGCCCCTGACGTCTTTTAAAACATGTAAAAGTATTGCAAAACTGTTACGAAACACATGGTCCTGCCTGGGAACTCCATGTATCTGCTGATAATTTCTCAGAAGAGGAAGCGATGATCCGAACCACCAGACCGCATTGAGGATCAGCGCCGCAGGCATGGCAGCCCCGGCAGGCATGCCTATGACCTTATGTCCCAGGACGAAAACCAGGCTGATGA
>CAJUJV010000108.1:2614-6002 GCA_910586845.1 uncultured Hungatella sp. | reverse complement strand
GAAAAGGGATGCAGCTTCCGATGTATCCCCAGGCATAGCCCTGAGAGGAGATCTGGTCCATCCGCGCCGGTTTCGTCACATCGGCCAGCATG
Source organism: uncultured Hungatella sp. (assembly GCA_910586845.1). GTDB lineage: Bacteria > Bacillota > Clostridia > Lachnospirales > Lachnospiraceae > UBA3402. The sequence goes on along the minus strand of CAJUJV010000108.1, from coordinate 5,910 downwards.
GCATCATAAAAGATCAGACTGCCGGAATATCCGATCCGGGCCGCCACAAACACTGCCAGAAATGCGGACCAGGACAGAGGGAGAGCCAGAGCGGCGCAGCCCAGGACCCCTGCTGCCATGAAAACCGCAAAGATCTTTTTCTTGTATCCTTTCGTGTCCGCCACCCTTCCCAGCACCGGCCCCGCAAAGGCCACAAGGATGGTGGACAGAGAAGCCGCATATCCCCAGTAAGCGAGGGCGTCTGTCCCGGATACTCCTCCCTGCCCCGCCAGCCCGTTAAAATACACAGGAAGAATGGTGGACACAAGCAGCACGAAGGCGGAGTTTCCCACATCGTAGAGGATCCAGTATTTTTCCAGTTTCGTCATATTTTCCTTCATCTTCCCTCTCCCTCCCCCGGCACGGCCTTTGCAGGTCAGCTGTCAAACAGGGTTCTCTGTGTGATCTCATAATCTCTTTTATATGCACAGACGATGTCTTTCATCTCATAAAGGATCCCGTATGTTCTGCACTCTTCCGTAAAAATCTTCCACAGCTTTGAGGCATCGGGGCTGGGGCACTCATACCGGTTACCGTATGTTCTCATATATTTCCCGGCCAGCTTCTGTCCCGGAAACAGTTTCTCCAGGCTGTCATAATACCACTCTCTCTGATTTCCCCTGAGAGTCATGCCCATGACCCCATAGATAAACCTGGCTCCTGCCTCATGGGCGCATCGGACCACGGCCCGGATATTGTCCTCATGATCCTCCAGAAAAGGCAGCACCGGCATAAGCAGAATCCCTGTGAAAATGCCCTTCCGGCTCAGGTCCGCGATCATGTCAAGGCGCTCGGAAGGCAGAGAGACTCCTGGCTCGATCTTCCGGGCCAGTTCATCGTCAGTGGTGGTGACCGTCACCTTGCACAGGACCGGAGAATGTTCCCGGATACTCTCCAGGATATCCGTGTCTCTTTTCATCAGAGTGCTCTTGGTGGCGATGGCTATGCCGAAGCCGAAGGCATCTGCCAGTTCCAGAGCATGTCTGGTCAGCTTCAGCTCTTTCTCAAAAGGATTGTAGGGATCGCTCATGGCGCCTGTGCCCACCACTCCGGTCTTCACCTTTCTTCTCAGTTCATCCCGGATGATCCGAAGTGCGTCCTCTTTGGCCCTGACCCGGTCAAAATCCCCGATCCGATAGCACTCTGACCGGCTGTCACAGTAGATACAGCCGTGGCAGCAGCCTTTGTAAATATTCATGTTGTAATCGATTCCGAACCACTGGCCGCTGCTCTTTGTCCTGGTCACAATGGTCTTCGCGGGAATGTATTCCATAGTATCTCCTGTTTTCTTTTTTCTGATACCTTGCTATTTTTCAGCAGTCGTGATAATATCCTTTATAATAACATGAAAAAGGCAGGATATCCATGATTTTTCTTCTGGTCGAGGGTAAACGGATTTTTGATAAGTATAAAAATGACGAGGTTACGGTTTACGCCGCGCAGGCCTCGTTTTTTATCGTGATCTCCTTTTTTCCGTTTGTCATGCTGCTTCTGACTCTGATCCAGCTGGTCCCTGCGGTAAACAAGTCGGACCTTCTGGAGCTTCTGGTAGCCATCATGCCCGACATGCTGGATGCCCTGGTCATAAGCATCGTGGATGATCTGTATACCAAATCTCCCGCCACCGTGGTGTCCATCTCGGCTGTGGCCGCCATCTGGTCCGCTTCCCGGGGGATGCTGGGAATCGAGAAAGGGCTTAACCGTGTCTATGAGTGTCCCAGGACCAGCGGTTACATCATCAGAAGACTGATCTGCTCCGGATATACCATCCTCTTTGTGATGGCCTGTGTGGCCAGCCTCGTCCTCCTGGTCCTCGGAACCAGTATCCAGCGGCTGATCCTCTCGCTGTTTCCGGTGGTGTCCTCATTTACCAGGTATCTGATCAACTTCCGCTCCTTTCTGGCTCTGGCTGTCCTGGTCATCGTGTTTGCCGGACTCTACACCCTGGTTCCCATGCGCAGGCACAGCCTGAAGAGCCAGCTGCCGGGTGCTCTCTTCTCCACTCTGGGGTGGATCGTGTTCTCCGGCCTTTTTTCTCTGTATTTCAATAATTTCAGCAATTATTCTTACATGTACGGAAGCCTGACTGCCGTAGTCGTCCTGATGCTGTGGCTCTATATCTGTATCTGCATCCTCCTCATCGGAGCGGAGCTGAATTACTATCTGGAAAAATATTGAGAAAAAACAGAAAATTTTCTGTTGACAAAAGGAACAATCTGTATTAAGATACAAACCAATAAATCAAACCGTTGAAAAAGAGGAGTAAGCTTTTCTTTCCCATTTCAGAGAGTCGCTGCAGGTGTGAATGCGATATGAAGAGAATTGCCGAATGGACTTTTGAGGGCGGTCCCGAACCACACAGTGTCATGTTCAGTAGGGACTGACGGCTTCCGCTACCGTTACCAGTGCGGCATATATGTTGGTATATGTAAAGTGGACCTATGGTCAAATTGAGTGGCACCGCGGATAATTTTCGTCTCAAGTATACAGAATAAACTGTATTCTTGGGACTTTTTTATTTGTGAAAGCCCCGGCCGGCACTCCACTCTTTTCCATGGAATGATTCAAATTTAATCATATGGAGGATCACATTATGAAAAAAACTGTTAAAATGCTCGTACTCGCTCTCATGGCTTCATCTCTTCTCACAGGCTGTTCCGGCTCACCCAGATCTACGTCTGACGGTTCGGAAAAAAGCTACACTGTCGGTATCGGTCAGTTTGCAGCCCACGGCTCTCTGGACAACTGCCGGGAAGGCTTTCTCCTGGGTCTTGCTGAGGAAGGCATCGTGGAGGGCCAGAATCTGACGGTCCTCTATGAAAACTCCCAGGCCGACGGCGGTATCGCCAGCCAGATCGTCACCAATTTCGCCTCCCGGAAGGTGGATCTCATCTGCGGCATCGCCACTCCCATGGCCCAGACAGCCTACGGAGTCGGAAAAAGGCAGAATATTCCGGTTATCTTTACAGCCGTCACCGATCCGGTGGCCGCGGAGCTGGCCAATGAGGACGGCACTCCCGTGGGAGAGATCACGGGGACCAGCGACAAGCTGCCTGTTACGCAGCAGCTTCAGATGATCCGCACCATGCTCCCCGAGGCAAGGACCATCGGCATCATGTACACCACCAGCGAGGTCAATTCTCTCTCCACCATCGAAGAATACAAGGCTGCCGCCGGAGATTACGGATTCGAGATCATAGACACAGGCATCTCCACCACAGCCGATGTACCTCTTGCCGCCGACTCTCTCCTGGAAA
>CAJUJV010000108.1:0-2604 GCA_910586845.1 uncultured Hungatella sp. | reverse complement strand
CAACCTGACGGACAATACGGTTGTGGCCTCCCTCCCCGTTATCCTGGATAAGGCCGCCAAAAAAAATATCCCCGTATTCGGAAGCGAGATCGAGCAGGTAAAGATCGGCTGCCTGGCCGCCATGGGTCTGGATTATATCGATCTGGGAAAACAGACGGGCCGAATGGCTGCCGCCGTCTTAAAGGGGGAGAAAAAGGCCAGTGAGATGAACTATGAGATCATCGCGGAAGCTGCATTCTACGGCAACACCAAAGTGGCCGACAATCTGGGCATCACTATCCCGGAAGAACTGACTTCCTCTGCCAAAGAACTGTTCACTGAGATCACACAATAACGGAGACTGTCATGATACTGATTTTAGGTGTTTTAGAAGAAGGACTCATCTACGCCGTCATGGCTCTGGGAGTCTACATCACATATAAGATTCTGGATTTTCCCGACCTGTCCGTGGACAGTACTTTTCCCATGGGGGCGGCTATCACCGCCTCCGCCCTCCTGGCGGGAATCAACCCGATCCTGACCCTGTTTCTGTCCTTTGCCGCCGGAGCCGCAGCCGGCTGTGTCACGGGTCTGATCCATGTGAAGCTGAAGGTCCGGGATCTTCTGTCCGGCATCATCGTCATGACCGGCCTCTATTCCCTGAACCTGCGCTTTGCAGGAGGGCGGGCCAATGTGTCCGTTCTTACAAAAGATACGATTTTTGAAAATCCTTTCCTCTCGGACCATATGCCCCAGGCCCTGAATCCTTATACCATGGTCCTTATCCTGTTTCTCATCATTCTGGTCTGCAAGGTCCTGCTGGATCTGTATCTGGGCACCCGGTCCGGATATCTGCTGCGGGCTGCCGGCGACAATGAAGCCCTGGTCACTTCCCTCGCCAGAGACAAGGGCATGGTAAAGATCCTGGGACTGGCCATTGCCAACGGCTTCTCCTCCCTGGCAGGCTCCATCTACTGCCAGCACAAGGGATTTTTCGAGATTTCCGTGGGAACCGGCACCATCGTCATCGGACTGGCCAGCGTTATTATCGGCATCCAGCTGCTGGCTCCGGAAAACGGAGTCTCCCTCTTAAGCCGTCTGGGACTGCCCCAGGTCCGCCCCACCACGGCGGTGATCGCAGGCTCCATCGTCTACAAAGCCTGTATCTCCATGGCCATCTCCATGGGCATGGAGGCCAATGACCTGAAGCTGATCACCTCTATCCTGTTCCTGATCATACTGGTGGCCAGCACGGAGCGGAGAAAGAAGGTGAAAGTTCATGCTTAAACTGAACAACATCAATAAATATTACAATGCGGGAACCGTCAACGAGATGTGCCTGTTCCAGGATTTTAATCTGTCCGTCGAAGAAGGCCAGTTTGTCTCCGTAGTCGGAAGTAATGGTTCCGGAAAAACATCCATGCTGAATATCATCTGCGGCAGTATCCCCGTAGACTCCGGCACCATTTATATAGGAAAGGAAAATATCACCCGTATGCCGGAATTCAGACGGCAGCGCCGCATAGGCCGGGTTTATCAGAATCCCGCCATGGGCACCTGTCCTCACATGACCATCCTGGAAAATATGGCCCTGGCAGACAACAAGAACAAGCCTTTTAATCTGCGCCGGGGCACCAATAAAAAACGGATTGACTTCTACCGGGAACTTTTGAGTTCTCTGGGACTGGGGCTGGAAGACAAGCTTCAGGTAAAGGTAGGCGTGCTGTCCGGCGGACAGCGGCAGGCCATGGCTCTCCTCATGTCCACCATGACTCCCATCGAATTTCTGATCCTGGATGAACACACCGCAGCCCTGGATCCCAAGACTGCGGAGGTTATCATGGAACTGACCGGACAGATCGTAAAAGAGAAACGGCTGACCACCATCATGGTGACCCACAACCTGCGCTACGCGGTTGAGTACGGGGACCGCCTGCTGATGATGCACCAGGGACACGCCGTCATAGACAAAGCCGGCAGCGAGAAAGCTTCCGTCAGGATTGAGGACCTGCTGGAGCGTTTCAACGCCATCAGCATCGAATGCGGCAACTGACCGTCACTCCATGATCCTGACCACGTCCTTCATCACCTGACTGATCTGAATGTGCTGCGGACACTCCTGCTCGCAATGACGGCAGCCGCGGCACATATCTGCTTTTACATCCAGCTTCTCATAAGCTTCTTTTGCTCCGTTCTTCCCCCGGAGTCCGAACACATTGTAAGCCCGGAAGATCTCCGGGATATTCAGCCCGAAGGGACAGGGCATACAGTAGGCGCAGGCAGTACAGTCTACCATGGACATCTTGTCATAGATCTCCTTGGCCTCCTTATAGGCGGCCTTCTCCTGCTCTGACAGCATACCTGCGGCACTTCTTCCTGCATACACCAGATTGTCTTCCACCTGCTTCCTGTCGCTCATGCCGCTGAGAAGCAGAGATACTTCCTTTTTATCCCAGAGAAAATCCAGGGCATGCTCCACCGGAGTCTTCTCGTCCGAGAATCTGGCCCTTACATGGCTGGAGAGACCGGCCAGACGTCCGCCCAGAAGAGGCTCCATGATCACCACTGCCAGACCTTTGGCGGCCGCATACTCAAGGCCCTCGGTCCCTGCCTGATCTTTCAGAT
>CAJUJV010000107.1:7657-8631 GCA_910586845.1 uncultured Hungatella sp. | reverse complement strand
TAGTCCGACAGATTGGGAAACTTTTAGTTAAATACCTCAAAAATTCTCTCCCCTCTGGAACGTCTGACTTTCATATTCTCCTCCTTTACCACAGACTGGTCTCGCTGTAACGCTTGGATATCTTGTTGGTGATAATCAGAAGTCCAAAGTTGATTACAGAGTTAAACAGACCGATGGCTGTAGAATAACTCCAATCCTGATCCAGCAGACCGATTCTGTAAATATGGGAAGAGATGATGTCCGCAGTCTCATAAGTTGACGGGTTATATAACAGGATCGTCTTCTCATATCCCATATTCATCAGTGATCCCATCTTCATGATCAGCATAATGATGATCGTCGGCGCAATGGCAGGCATCGTCACATGGATCAGCTGTTTCCACTTCCCGGCGCCGTCGATCTGTGCCGCCTCGTAAAGCTGGCTGTCCACACCGGCCAGTGCAGAAAGGTAGATGATGGATCCCCAGCCCACTTCCTGCCAGATGGACGAAGCCACATAGATGGTACGGTAATGCTTTGGATCCTGGAGGAGCGGTGAACGCTCCCCCCCGAAAAACGCGATGATATCATTGAACAGTCCTGTGGTCATACCGAAATTGGTCAGCATGCCGGTTACCACGATCAGCGAAATAAAGTGGGGCAGATATGTAATGGTCTGAGTAATACTCTTAAACTGCTTATTCCTCACTTCGTTAAGCAGAAGGGCCAGGATGATCGGGGCCGGAAAACCGAATATCAGATTGTAAACACTGAGCAGTATCGTGTTCTTGATCAGGCGTCCAAAATAGACGCTTCTGAAAAACCTGGCAAAGTTGGCAAATCCTACCCATGGGCTGTCCGCCACTCCCAGAGCCGGCGTATAATCCTTAAACGCAATGACTGCGCCATACATGGGCTTATAATGAAACAGCAGGTAAAAAATCAATACCGGGATCACCAGAAAATACAGAGAACGGTTGCGAACCCAGTCTTTC
>CAJUJV010000107.1:7220-7647 GCA_910586845.1 uncultured Hungatella sp. | reverse complement strand
CGAAATTCCCATTCATATTCCTCTCCTTTATAAACGGCAGCTTTCCTTCTTACCGGGCGTTGTAACGGTCCAGAGCCGCGTTCTGAATTTCCAGAGCCCGTGAAAGTCCCATCCCCTCGATGTTCTTTACATACTCGTCAAAATTGTCAAGACTTTCCGTGCCGAAGATGAATTTCAGCGTCATCTCGTCCCTGTAAGTGTTGATCTCATTCATGATGGTGGAAAATTCCCGGCTTTCCTCAGATGTTGGCGTGACCGGAGGCATCACATGGGCCGCACCGTTGGAGTTGCCCCAGATTTCTCCTGTCTTTTTCTGCTCATCCAGAGTATAGTACTGCTCCAGATAGCGGATATCCTGAACAAAAGGACCATTGTAATTGCCGCGGATATAAGCGGACATTGCCTGAGATACAGGAAGTCCGTCGGG
>CAJUJV010000107.1:0-7210 GCA_910586845.1 uncultured Hungatella sp. | reverse complement strand
AGCGGAATCCTACAACATGGCCGTCGGGATTCTTCATGATCACATCCGTGTAGGTGGGATAACCGTCGGTCATGTTGTAGGATTCCCCTTCTGTTCCGAAATTGAAATACAGATGTCCCTCGTCCCCGTAAGCATAATCCATCAGTCTCGCGGCTCTCTCCACGTCCTTGCAGGAGGTGGTGATGGCCACGCTGGCTCTTCCTGAATACTGATTCTCGATCTGTCCGAATTCCGCCTTTGCTCCCTTCTCCCGTGTTGGCGGCGGAGCTGCTGCCAGCCTGAAATCCGGATTGCTGCTTCTCGCCGCAGTAGTCCAGGTTCCCATACGGCTTCCTGCCTGACCCATGGAGGCTCCTGCCGTCTCGTTGGTGATCTTGGCGCTTACCTGATCATTGCCGAGAGTAGCCAGATCCGGATCAATGAGCCCTTCCTTGTACCACTGGGCCATGGTGGACAGAAATTCTTTATAATTCTCCTCTGCCGCACCGAAATGGGCCCTGCCGTCGCTTCCCAGATAAAAACTTCTGCTGGTTTCAAAAGCGAATGCGAAAGGATCATTGGTGAGATACTATGCGTTCGTATATTCAAAACAGTATGGAGCCGCGGCACCTTTCTTCTCCTTAAATGCTGTCAGGACCGTGTGCCATTCATCTATGGTAGTGGGAACTTCCAGATGCAGCTCATCGAGCCAGTCCTCTCTCAGCATCAGGCCGATGGTATTGCACAGTTTCTCCTCGCCGCGGATAAAGGGAAATACATAATAGTGGCCTTCATCTGTCTTGATCATCTTGTCAATGTCCGGGTTTTCTGCCAGGTATGCCGTCAGGTTGGGGCAATACTGCTCAAAAATATCATTTAATGGAAGAATCACGCCGTCTTTGATGGCTTTCTCCGGCCCTCCCGGGTAATCGTTCATCCAGTTATACTCCATCAGATCAGGAAGATTGCCGTCTGCCAGGATCAGGCTGAACTGTTCCTTCAACTGCCCTGTAGGCGGATGGAGAAATTCGATCTCCGCTCCCGTCTCTGCCTGCCATCCTTTTCCAAAAGGCGTATCTCCCAGACTGGCATAATTGGCTGCCACCGTGGTGGTCAGTTCACACCAGTAGGTCAGTTTGTCTCCCTGGGCCATAGGATAGGAAAACTCTGCCGGAGTGCTGTTCTGGTCCTTCGCTTCTCCCCCCGCGTTTCCTGCGGCAGCCTGAGTCGTTGGGGCCTCTTTAGCCGTACTGTTTCCTCCTCCGCAGCCGGCCATGGCTGTGGCCGCCATCGCTGCCGTAAGAAGTAATGATAAACTTCTTTTCTTCATCACTGTTCCTCCTCTTTTTTAAAATTGTCAATGTATTTTGCTGATGGCCCTATGATATCGTAATTTTCCCACAAAAGATATAAAAAAAATGCAAACTCCATTGACAAAACCGTCAATTTTAGTTTGCATTTTATAAAGTCAATTCACAAAATATGGAATTTATCTATAATTTTTTCTTAAACTGCCCCGGAGTGACCCCGGTTTTTTTCTTAAATGCCCGTATAAAACTGCCGCTGTCTCTGAATCCTGCCATAGGAGCCACTTCCACCACACTCAGTCCCTGTTCCAGAAGTTCCCTCGCATGATCAATTCTTAAGGTATTGATGTAGTCCAGAAGACTTTTTCCCGTCTGTTTCTTATAAATTGAAGACAGATAGGCTGGAGTTATGCCAAAATGCTGACTTGTGATGGAAATATTCAGATCGGGATCCTGAAAATTTTCCTGAATATAAGTCTCGATCTTTCTGCTCAGAGACTTATCCTGATCCGTCTCCTTCTTCATCTCCAGAATCTTTTCACAGATCTGGTCCAGAAGAACTCCGAATCTCTGTTTTAATTCCGGTACAGGCAGTCGTTTCATGGAAAATCCGTGAGGAAGATCCAGTTCTCTGGCTGCCGTCCTGTACCCGCCCCGCCGGGCTCCCCGCACCAGGGTCCCCACCATATCATAGACCAGATAGCGGTAGCTGTCCGCAGACACCTTGCCGGAAAGATTGTGATCAAAAATCTGCATCATCAAAAGCCTGGCCTGCCTGCTGTCTCCCGCCTCAATGGCGTTGATGATCTTCTGCTCTGCCTCCAGAGAATAATCATAGTGAACCTGCAGATCCTTCACATCGTCATAAATGATCAGATCCGTATCCAGAAGAACCAGGTAGGGCTCCAGCTCCCCTGCCTGCAGATAAGATGAGTGTATCCCTTCCAGACCGCGGCAGGCCGCCCCCACAAGAGTGATAAAGGAAAACCTGAAAGGACTTCCTGCCATGGCCTGAAGATCCTCTACCTTTTCTTTTAATATATCAAGATATTGGGAGGACTGATCGGGAAGATTGACGATAGCCGCCACCCTCTCCCCCAGCTCTGCCATCTCCACATTAAAATGATCCTGGCACATCTCTTCAAATACATTTCGGATAATAAACAGCTGCAGCACCAGTTCCTTCTGATCCTTCTTTTCCGCAGATTCAAATAAGATCACCACATTATAGTCCAGATTCAGCCGGATCCCATACCGTTCCAGTTCCTGCCCGTCTCCGTAGTAGTAATCCTGAAGCAGCTGAAGCAGGTAGTAATTTTTCAGGCTCTTCCTGTTTGCCTCGATAATACGATTGGCATCCACATGTTTCCTGAAAAACTCATCCATCTGAGTATTGAGCCACTGATATACATTATCATCCTCTCCGATTTCTCTGTCCCCGTGCCTCTTAAATGTATCCAGCAGATTTTTCAGAGGATTGTAGTTCCTGCCTGTCAGATAATAGGAGATACCAAATCCCAGGATCCCGCAGCCAAAGAGACAAACCGCCGTGATCACCTGAATCTGCTTTGCGCTTTTCTCAATCAGGGACATGGGCAGGATGGCCACATACATCCAGTCGATCACCTGGGATCTCCGTGCGGATACCATACAGGAATCACCTGGACCATGAGTGATAATATGGCTTCCCTCCTCCAGCCAGTCATACTTCAGATTCTCAAAATGCTCCGACTCTTTTGAACGAATCTGACCGTTGTCGCTGCCGACGATCACGGCTTCCATTGCCTTGTCCCATTTCATGGAATCCAGGCGTCCTGCCAGTTCCGAAAAACGAATACCGTAGCCGTGCTTTCCCCTACATAGGAATTCAGAGTGGACATGGTAAAAAGGAGAATGTCGTCTCCATTCTCTCTCCTGATCTTCAGAGTATCATTATAATGGGACCGGCCCATATATTCCTGAAACCATTCCAGGGGATACTCGGCATTGCGGTAATACAGGTCATAAAACAGTTCTGCCGACATATTGCCGTTAATATCGCACACGGTCTGAGTATTATTAAAATAGATGAACACATCACTGATAAAATCCTCGGACAATGCCAGAGACTGAAGATCATTATACAGATAATACAGAGACATCTGATCCTCTGTTCCGAACTTTCCTTTCACCTTGGAGATCATCTGAACTCTGGTATCCATAGCCAGTCTGGCGGCAATCTTCTGTACATCGCTGACCCTCTGATCCAGATCCCGCTGTATCATCTCCAGAAGATTATCATTCATCTTCTCCGTCTGGCTTCGTATCACCTGGCGGCTGTACCCATAGATCACCGCCGCTGCCGCTATCGGAATCACCAGCATCACCAGATAAGATAAAAACATCTGTATGTAGATCTTTGGCTTTCTCTTCATGATCTGCCCCCACTCTCTTACTTTCTCATCAGCATTTTACAAAATTAACATGCATTTTGCAAAGTAATTGCAGATTTTGTTCATGAATTCTCGTTTTTGCCAATTATATCCTGACAAAGTAATAGGAATCCGCGGCTTTGAATGTGTTCAATCACATATATTAAAATTCGTATCCCTATACTCCAGAATCCGGTCCGCCATATCCTGACCGTAATCCTCCGCAAAATCTCTCAGCACCATGTCGCTTACCTTCTCGCCCTCACTGCGAAAGACTGCCGCAGCCACCTCCCGGTAAGCCCAGAAAGAATGGGCGCAGTGATATTCAAAGCTTCTTAGTCCCTCCGGATACCTGCCTCTCTCCGACCCTTCTCCGATGTTTCCCCGTGCCAGCCGGTGGATGCAGCAGTCGCCGGTATGAAGAGTCTGGTCAACGATATAATTCAGATCCGGGTTAAAACCGTCGGAGATGGCCCTGTCCAGATGTTTACAGTATTCTCTCCCTGCCTCCAAAAGGCCCATATCCCGGAACTGAAGATACCAGGGACACCGAGTGATCTTAAGGCTTCCTTCCGGCGTCATCTCTGACCGGCTCTCGCATCCTTCCTCTCTCATGTCCTCTGTCGGCACCCACTCTCCATAGTAATTGTAGGCCGACTGAGTCAGGTCTTCTCCCTGACGGATAGCCCGCTGGGCCATCCGTCTTCCTCTCTGCATACCATAATACCGGGTCGCGTGTATGAACGCGTTCAGTCCACGCTCGCCGAATGCTTCTGTCAGATAGTGATAGTACTTTGCGGCAATGTACGCATGTGTTTTCTCATTGAATCCCATTTAATCCCCTGTCTCTCAGTTGGCCTGATTGATATAGTAAATGTAGTAGGACGGTTTCGGTGAAGGGCTGGCAAAATTGTAATCCTTCACATAGTTGGGGTCGTAGGCCCTGGCGATCACAAAACTGTCTGTGCCGAAAACAACGGAGCAGATCTTTACCCCTGTTCCTGCGCCGGATTTATCGTAAATCTCATAGATATCTCCTAATATGGACTCGGAACCAGCTTTTTTCAGATCATAGGAACCGGCTCTGTATGTGTAGACAGCCGTACTCCTGTCCAATGGCAGTCCGATATCATAAGGCTGAGGGATATATTCCGGTTTCTCCTTTGGCTGATACCCCGGCATGGAACCGGAATGAATGTTTCCGTTCACATCTACATAATCGATCTGGTCCGTGTTATAGTGGGTCAGGGTCTCCCAGGTACTGGCCCCCTCGATCTGCCACCTGGTATTATAGGTGTTGGTGACTTTGAAAAGCGGCGCATATCCGTTCCCCTCAAAATCTCCTATCTCCCAGTAAGTTCCCTGAAGTTCTAAGGTTCTGGTGTTTCCGTCTTCCTTCACAAACACGGCCTTATAATTTTCCGGCTCGTTCAGATCACCGCCCGCTTTTCCTGTCGTATAGAAGAAAGAGTACTCTGAACCGGCAGGCAGAACCGTGACTTCGGTGATCTCTTCTCCCACGGCAAACCGGCCTGTCTCCTGCCCTGAAGTGTTGATCCGGACCAGATTTCCGGTGCCCACTTCTTTTACAAAAGCCTGTCCGTTCTGAAAGCCTGAGATCAGTCTCCAGTTGCCGTTGGCGGCGATGGCAACCTCCCCGGAAGTATTCAGAAACAACAGTTTCGCCTCATTGTACTCCTCCCCCTGCCACAGAGACACATTCTGATATACCGGAAGAAGGCCGGAGGCAGGATCAAACTGTTTAAACACAAACTGAACATTGTTGCTGCCGAAGAGGTCGTTCTTCCCGTCATCGCCTACTTTTGTGGAGATCTCCGTTCCCTGAACCACCTGAATCCCTGCCAGACTGGTAAAGGCGCTGCCTGCAGCAAAGGCAGCCGTCAACAGAAACGCTGCTGCTTTTTTCATTTTCATACCTGATACTCCTTATCAATTTTTTTAATTTTACCATTTTTCCGGCCTGGTGACAAGTCCCGGCTCCCCGCCGATGCGGTTCACTCCACCTTCTGATATCTCCCTCTCGCAACATACTTCCCTTCATATTCCCTGACGATTCTTCCGTTTGCAGCCGCCAGCCTTCCCCTCAGATACACCTTCTCAGCCCTCCCCTTTACCGGAAATCCCTCATAGGCCTGGTAATCCACATTGGCCATCTGATTTTCCCTGGTCAGTACCCAGGAGATCTCAGGGTCCCACACCACTAAATCTGCATCGCTGCCTGCCTTTATACATCCTTTCTCCGGATAGACCCCGTACAACTTAGCCGGATTTTCCGACAATACCCGGCACATCTGCTCCACGGTCAGAAGCCCCTTCTCCACGCCATAGGTATACAAAAGCACCGGCCTGGTCTCCACCCCTGCCATGCCTCCTGGAATTTTGGTGAAATCCTCCCTCCCCATGTCCTTCTGAGCCAGGGTAAAACTGCAGTGGTCTGTGGAAACGGTCTGGATCTGCCCTTTTCTCAGGGCATTCCACAGTCTGGTCCGGTCCTTCTCTCCCCGAAGAGGCGGGGCGATCACATACCTTCCCCCCTCAAATCCCGGCAGGTCATAAAGACTCTCATCCAGAAGCAGATACTGAGGACAGGTCTCCACATAGACCTCCTGGCCCCGCTCCCTGGCATATTTTACTTCCTGGTAACCGATTCCCGAGCTTAGGTGTACCACGATCACCGGCGCTTTTGCCAGAGCCCCGATCTTTAAAAGCCTGCTTACGGCCTCAGCCTCCGCCGCCGCTGGACGGGTCTTACTGTGGGCAGACGGACTGAGATTTCCCCTGGCCTTCTCCTCCTCCACCAGGGCCTTGATGATCCCGCTGTTCTCGCAGTGGACCCCCGCGATGCCCCCCAGCTCCTTCAGCCTTTTTAACACCTGGTAAATGGCCTTGTCCTCCAGGATCATGTCGTCATAGGTCATATACAGCTTGAAGGAAGACACCCCTTCCTCTATAACGGACTCCAGTTCCCTGGAAATATCCTGGTTCCAGTCAGAGATGGCCAGATGAAACCCGTAATCGCAGGAGCTGACTTTATCCGCCTTCCTGTGCCAGTTTTCCAAGGCCTCATGAAGGCTCTCACCTTTATACTGAGTAGCAAAATCAATGACCATGGTGGTGCCGCCGCCAAGGGCAGCCTTTGTCCCTGTGTCAAACCCGTCGGCCGTCACGGTCCCCGCCACCTCCAGGTCAAAATGAGTGTGGGCGTCAATGAAGCCCGGGAAAATCCATTTTCCTCTCACGTCCACCACCTGCGCCCCTGACTCCGGAAGATCCTTTCCCACCTGGCTGATCTTCTCTCCCTCCATAAGTATGTCCGCTTCCTGCCAGCCGCCTCCGTTTACCACGCGGCCTCCTTTTAATAATATCTTCATCTTTCCCTCCGGATTACTCAAATAGTACCTGTTTCTGTGCAAAATAAAAGGAGAGGACAGGGATATTAATCCTCCGCCTCTCCGTTTTTTTTTTTCTTTCCTAAAATATACTCTGCCGCTT
>CAJUJV010000106.1 GCA_910586845.1 uncultured Hungatella sp. | reverse complement strand
TTAAGAATATTTTGCCATATTTGGGAATAGAAGCAGAGGAGGAAGAAACTGCCTCGGCCTTTCGAATCTATGGTTGATTATTCCGGTGAAAAGACGTATACTATGAAAGTATGTTAAAAACGATACCCCCCAAAAGGGTATACATAAGAATTTGAGGTGCGATATGATTAACGAGACCATACTGGCGATTATCATCGCTTTTGCAATCAGCGCAGTTCTGTGCCCCATTGTGATCCCATTCCTTCATAAGCTGAAATTCGGTCAGCAGGTCCGGGAAGACGGGCCTCAGGCACATCTGAAAAAGGCAGGAACTCCCACGATGGGAGGACTGATCATACTGGGGAGCATCATCATTACTTCCATGTTCTATCTGAGGGATTATCCCAAGATGATACCGGTGCTGTTTGTGACAGTGGGATTCGGCATTATCGGTTTTCTCGATGATTACATTAAAATTGTGATGAAACGGTCGGAAGGATTGAACCCGGGTCAGAAGCTGGCGGGTCAGATCGTGATCACAGGGATCTTCATCTACTATCTGATGAATTCCGGCG
The DNA here is from genome assembly GCA_910586845.1 of uncultured Hungatella sp. Classification (GTDB taxonomy): domain Bacteria; phylum Bacillota; class Clostridia; order Lachnospirales; family Lachnospiraceae; genus UBA3402. The sequence goes on along the minus strand of CAJUJV010000106.1, from coordinate 8,163 downwards.
AAGTGGGGACGGCTGCCCTGATCCCCTTTACCGGAGGCTTTGACGGCGGATATTTCCTGGATTTCGGCATATTCTACGTGCCCTTTGTGTTTGTGGTGATGCTGGGAACCGACAACGGGGTCAACTTTACGGATGGTCTCGACGGGCTGTGTACCAGTGTGACCATACTGGTGGCCACGTTTCTGACCATCATCTCTCTGGGAGAGAAGAGCGGAATCAGTCCCATAACCGGTGCGGTGGTGGGAAGTCTCCTGGGATTTCTGCTGTTCAATGTCTATCCGGCCAGGGTTTTTATGGGGGATACGGGCTCTCTGGCACTGGGAGGTTTTGTGGCAGCCAGTGCCTGCATGATGCAGCTGCCCCTGTTTATTCCCATTGTGGGCATGATCTATCTGGTGGAGGTGCTGTCGGTGATTATCCAGGTGACTTATTTTAAGAAGACCGGGGGGAAAAGGATCTTCAAGATGGCTCCCATCCATCATCACTTTGAACTGTGCGGATGGTCGGAGACCCGTGTGGTGGCCGTATTTTCCACGATTACGGCGATTCTCTGTCTGATAGCATACTTAGGATTATAGGAGGAAGAGACATGAGTCAGAAAGTATTGGTGGCTGGCAGCGGGATCAGCGGGATCTCATCGGCAAAGCTGCTTTTGGAGAAAGGCGGAGAAGTGATCCTCTATGACGGCAATGCCGGTTTGGATAAAGAGAAGCTGAGGAGCGAATTTGACCAGGAGGCCAGAGTCACCATCGTTCTGGGAGATCTGGAGAAAAGCCATCTTGCGGGAGTGGAGATGTGCATCATCAGCCCCGGCATCTCTCTGGAGGCCCCTTTCGTGGCCCTTCTGGAGCAGTGCAGGATCCCGATCTGGGGAGAGATCCAGCTGGCTTTTCAGTGTGCAAAAGGCAGGCTTGCAGCCATAACGGGAACCAACGGAAAGACAACCACCACGGCCCTGACGGGAGAGATCCTGAAGTCCAAGTTCGAAGATGTGTATGTGGTGGGCAATATCGGTATTCCCTACACTCAGGTGGCTCTTGAGACAGGAGACGAGAGTGTGACCGTGGCGGAGGTCTCAAGCTTTCAGCTGGAAACCATTATGGATTTCAGGCCGGATGTGAGCGCGATCCTCAATATTACGCCGGATCATCTGAACCGGCACCACACCATGGAGAATTATATCGCCATCAAGGAGAGTATCACCATGAACCAGACGGAGAGTGATGTCTGTGTGCTGAATTTTGACGATCCGGTGCTTCGGGAGTTCGGAAGTCCGGAGAATGAAGAGCGCAGATGCAGGGTGGTGTTCTTCAGCAGCCGCCACAGACTGGCGGAAGGCTACTATCTGGACGGAGACATGATCTGTTTTGCCCACAACGGGCGGGTCAGCCCTATCGTGGACACCAGGGAGCTGAATCTTCTGGGCCGCCATAATTACGAGAATGTCATGGCCGCAGTGGCCATCAGTTCCGCTATGGGAGTGTCCATTGACAGGATCAGGAGAGTGGTGAAGGAATTCAAGGCAGTGGAACACAGGATCGAGTTTGTCCTGGAGCGGTCCGGAGTAAAATATTACAATGACTCCAAGGGGACCAATCCAGATGCAGCCATACAGGCCGTCAGAGCCATGCCGGGGCCTACCCTCCTTATTGCCGGCGGGTATGACAAAGAGTCGGAGTACGACGAGTGGATCGAATCCTTTGACGGGAAGGTGAAATACCTGGTTCTTATCGGACAGACGAGAGATAAGATCGCGGAGTGTGCCAAAGCTCACGGCTTTACGGACATCATGTATGCGGAGGATATGTCCGAGGCCGTAAGAGTATGCGCCTCCTATGCCAATATGGGAGACAATGTGCTCCTTTCACCGGCCTGCGCCAGTTGGGGCATGTTCAAAAATTATGAGGAACGGGGCCGGATTTTTAAAGAATGTGTAAGAAATCTCTAAAAGAACTGCTGTAACGGGGGAAGGGGGCTGTTTTGCCGAAGCAGAAAAAGAAGATAAGACGTTTTTATGATTACAGCCTTCTGTTTGTCATCGTATTTCTCACCATATTTGGTCTGGTGATGATCTACAGTGCCAGCTCTTATAAGGCTCAGATGGATTACGAAGGAAATTCAGCGTATTTTATGATCCGTCAGGGAGTCATAGCCATGGGAGGATTTGTGATCATGGTGATCATTTCCAGGATGGATTACCACTGGTATGCCAGGTTTTCCGGATTGGCTGTTCTGGTCTCATGGATCCTGATGATCGCCGTTACCCTGGTAGGCAAAGAAGTAAACGGAAAGAAACGGTGGCTGGGATCAGGTTCCCTGAGATTTCAGCCTACGGAGCTGGTGAAGATCACGGTGATTGTGGCTATGGCAGCGCTGATCACCAGAATCGGAAAAGACGTGGACCGCACGGCGGGCATCGTCAGGGCGGTGATGATCACCCTTCCTCTGGCCGCCATTGTAGCGCTGAACAACCTAAGCTCCGGCATCATCATTGCCGGGATCGGATTTATCATGATGTTTGTGGCCAGCCGCAGGAGCCTCCCATACGGGCTGTGTGTCCTGGCCGGAGCCGTGGTCATCATCTTTGCGGGTCCTATCGGAAACGGACTGGCGGCCATCGGTATCTTAAGACCTTATCAGCTGACCAGGATCAACGTGTGGCTGGATCCGGAGGCCTATCCGTCTACAGGAGGGTATCAGGTTCTTCAGGGACTTTACGCCATCGGTTCCGGAGGCCTTTTCGGCAAAGGACTGGGAGAGAGTATCCAGAAGCTGGGGTTTGTTCCGGAGGCTCAGAACGATATGATCTTTTCTATTATCTGCGAGGAACTGGGACTCTTTGGAGCCATCTCTGTGATCCTGATTTTTATGTTTATGATCTACCGGTTTCTGCTCATTGCAGGCAATGCGCCGGATCTGTTCGGGGCGCTGATCGTAGTGGGAGTCATGGGCCATATCGCTATCCAGGTGATCTTAAATATCGCGGTGGTTACCAATACCATACCCAACACCGGCATCACCCTTCCTTTCATCAGCTATGGAGGAACATCGGTACTGTTTCTGATGATGGAGATGGGGATGGTCCTAAGCGTCTCCAACCAGATTAAGCTGGAAAAATAGGCAACGGACGAGACGGCAGTACATAGAATAGGATATAGGAAGCCTCAGGAGGGAACAGGTTGTCTGCGATTTTAGTCCAAGGTTACCATTCGCTAAAAGGTGAACTAAAGATCCAGGGTTCAAAAAATGCGGCGCTGCCCATGATGGCGGCTGCGCTTCTCCACAAAGGCACCACGGTGTTAAGGCATGTCCCCAGAATACAGGATGTTTACTGTATGATGGGGATATTGGAATCTATGGGGTGTGTCTGTGATCTGAGAGATCATGTCCTGACGATCGATGCCGGGGAGGTGACGGATATCCGGATTCCGAAAGAAGGAGGAAAGGCCATGCGGTCTTCCATAGTCCTTCTGGGGGCTCTTCTGGGACGCTGCAGAGAAGCCTTTGTCCACTATCCCGGAGGATGTTCCATAGGAAGCAGGCCTATTGACATGCATCTGGAAGCTCTGTCCAGGCTGGGGGCAGAGATCCGGGAAGAAGAGGGAGTTCTCCACGCCCTGGCGCCCCGTCTGGAGGGAAACCATATCCATCTGCCTTTTCCAAGCGTGGGGGCTACGGAAAACGTACTGCTGGCGGCCGCGGCCGCCCGGGGGACCACGGTCCTTACAGGAGCCGCCAGAGAGCCGGAGGTGGAAGAGCTGTGCCGGATGCTGGAGGCCATGGGAGCCGGGATCCGGGGGCTGGGTACTTCCCGCCTGGAGATCCGTGGGACGGATAATCCGGGATCTGTGGTCAGGGACGTGCCGGGAGACCGGATCGTCACGGGAACCTGTCTTTCAGCCGTCATGGCCTGCGGAGGAGAAGCGGTCCTCAGACGGAGCAGCCCCGGACATCTGGAATGTGTCATCGGGACTATGAAAAAAATGGGAGCCCGGATCAAAGTCCGGGAGGATGTTCTGGAGATCAGGATGTCGGGAAGGCCCAAAGCCGTATCGGTTGAGACCGGCCCCTATCCGGGATTTCCCACGGATCTGCAGTCCGTATTCATGGTGCTCATGGCCTTAAGCGAGGGGACCGGGTACTTGAAGGAAACGGTATTTGAGGCAAGATTTGCCACTGCAAAAGAATTGCATAAAATGGGAGCAGCCATTATAATAGAAGGTGATGAGGCCTGTATCACCGGACGGCCCGGACTCAGAGGAGCCCAGGTTCAGGCCCGGGATCTGAGAGGCGGAGCGGCTCTTGCGGTAGCAGGGCTGGCGGCAGAGGGAGAAACCAGGATCACAGACTGTCATCATATCTTCCGGGGATACGAGGATCTCTGCGGCGATCTTCAGAGCCTTGGGGCAGTGATACGGAGAGAAAAATGACACGATTGAATAAGAAAAAATATAAGGTCCTCCTCTTAGGGGCGGCGGCTTTCGGACTGACGATTGGGATCACGATTTTGTCTCTCAACATCGTTATACGGATCAGGAGATCATCGACAGGATCTTTCCGGGAAAGGCGGATACAAATGCCGTTTATGCCTACGGAAAAGACCAGGTGAAAGAGCATATTCAGATTCCATTTGTGGAGGACTACAGTCTGGTGTTTCACAGTCCCTTTGATGTGGAAGTGATCGTCCACGAGAAAAGTATCGTGGGCTATGTGTCTTACATGAGCAGCTGTATGTATTTCGACAAGGATGGAATCATCGTGGAGAGCACCAACGAGGAGGTGGAGGGAATTCCGCAGATCGTAGGGCTGAAATACGGGCAGATTGTGCTCCATAAGCCCATTCCGGTGGAGGACAGTGATATTTTCAGAGAGATCCTTGACCTGACCCAGCTGCTGTCCAGCCATGAGCTGGACGTGGAGCGGGTCGAATTTGACAGGAGAGGTGATGCCACGTTATATATGAAGGACCTGGAGGTCTTTCTGGGGAACAGCGCCAATATAGCGGGAAAAATCCTGGGACTGTCCAACATGCTTCCGGAGCTGGAAGGCTTAAGCGGAATCCTGTATCTGGATACTTATGATCCTGCGAGCAGCAACACAGCTTATACCTTTAAAAGGAAGTCTTAAATTTCTTGCAAAAAACAGTTGATATTTTAAGGGAAATAAAATATAGTATTAGATAGGTTAGTTTAAGATGGACTTATATGGAATTACATAGGGAATAGATATTAATGAAACAGTGTGAAGGAGGAAGTATCTTGTTAGAGATTAAGATAAATGAAGCTGAGAATGCGGCCAGGATCATAGTAGTCGGTGTGGGCGGTGCAGGCAATAATGCCGTGAACCGTATGATTGACGAGAATATTGCCGGCGTGGAATTTATCGGAGTCAACACGGACAAGCAGGCTCTGGGCTTCTGCAAGGCACCTACAGCTATGCAGATCGGCGAAAAGCTGACCAAAGGACTGGGGGCAGGAGCGAGACCGGATATCGGCGAGAAGGCGGCGGAGGAGAGCTCCGAGGAACTTGCCCAGGCCTTAAGAGGCGCGGATATGGTGTTTGTCACCTGCGGTATGGGAGGCGGGACCGGCACTGGCGCGGCTCCCGTGGTGGCCAAGATCGCCAAGGACATGGGGATTCTGACCGTAGGCGTTGTGACCAAACCCTTTAAGTTCGAGGCCAGGACCCGTATGACCAACGCACTCCAGGGTATCGAGCGGCTGAAGGAGAGCGTGGACACGCTCATCGTCATCCCCAACGATAAGCTCCTGGAGATCGTGGACCGGAAGACGACCATGCCCGATGCACTGAAGAAGGCGGATGAGGTTCTTCAGCAGGCGGTTCAGGGGATCACGGACCTGATCAATGTACCCGGACTGATCAATCTGGACTTTGCGGATGTGCAGACCGTCATGATCGATAAGGGTATCGCCCATATCGGTATCGGCAAGGCCAAGGGAGACGAGAAGGCCATTGAGGCCGTCAAGCAGGCCGTGTCCAGTCCTCTTCTGGAGACTACCATCGAGGGGGCTTCCCATGTGATCATTAATATTTCCGGCGATATCAGCCTGATCGAGGCCAATGACGCCGCCAGCTTTGTTCAGGAACTGGCAGGCGATGATGCCAATATTATCTTTGGAGCCATGTATGACGAGAGTGTTCAGGATGAGGCCACCATCACGGTGATCGCCACCGGTCTGGACGGACATGTCTCATCGGGAGCAGGCTCCGTACAGAACGCCATGTCAGGATTCGGCGGAGGAGCCTACAGGCAGAAGACGGGTCAGGCGGAAGCGGCGGCGACCGCTCAGAATACCATGGGCAATTACGGGACAAGCCGTCCGGGTCCCATGCCCGGACCGGGCCAGATGCGTCCTGTCCAAGGAGGAAATCAGCAGCCGGTCAACGGAGGAGGACAGCAGCCCGGGACTTCCGTTCCGCCTCAGCAGAGGACTCCCTATCGTTCCAACGTAAATATGAAAGATATTACCATCCCCGATTTCCTCCGGAACAAGGGAAGAGATTAAATCTGTCTTTAAGCATCGGATATCCGAAGATATCCGGTGCTTTTTGTCATTATCTGATGAATTCCCCCGAAAAATTCTTTTGGATCTGTCCCTCATTTTGACAAATTTTCGCTCACGTATTTTTTATAATGGAATCTGTGAAGCGGGAGGTGAGAAATGGTGGCGTGGACACGGAATTGTACATAGATGTTATTTTTTTTGTGAATTTTCTTATGGATTCTCTTCTGCTGTATTTTCTAAGAGGTTTTCTCAGGAAGCCGGCTTCTCTTCGGCGCATCATCTGCGGAGGGGCGGCAGGAGGGCTTTTCGGATGCATGGAGATCTGGCTTCTGAAACTGCCGGGCTGGGTGACAGCTGCAGCCTCCCTCGGAGCGGCTGCCGGGATGATGAAGATCGTGTACAGGCCCGGTGATCTCAGAGAACTGGTGAAAGAGACAGGAAGTTTCTGGCTACTGGCAATACTGGCCGGCGGGATCATGGAGTTTTTCTATGACTGTACCCGGGCCGGTTTTTATTTGGAGACGGCTGTGAGAGGAAAGAGGGAACATGTGCTGCCTCTTCTTACCTGGCTGTTCCTGGCTGCAGGGACCTGTCTTTTGGCAGCAGGGCTGGGGCAGTTTGCCCGGGAGATGAGGAGAGAACGGAGAAACCGGTATCTGGTGGTTCTGGCAGACGGGGATGAGGTGGTGGAGACCACAGGATACCTGGATACGGGAAATCTTCTCAGAGAACCGGGAACCGGAGGGGGCGTGCAGATCGTTGCAGAGAGGATCTGGTACATGTTTGCGGGAGCAGAGAAGAAAAAAGTCAGAATCCCTTACCATACGGTGGGAAATCCACACGGGGAGATGGAGGGGATACAGATCGAATCCATGAAGATCTGCCGGGCAGGAGGCAGGATTACGGTCAGGGAACCGTGGATTGCCAGAGCGCCTTACAAGCTCACAGGGGATGGCAGCTATGAGGTGCTTCTCCATGGAGAGACAGTCATGGCCCTATGGGACAAAAAAGGAGGAATTACCAGTGGTGATTAAAGTATCAATACCAAACCGTTTCCAGTTTAAGACAGTACCCAGCTTTAAGACGATGCTGTTTCAGAGGGAAGGCGAGGTACACTATATCGGCGGGGCGGATATTCTGCCGGCGCCTTTGGACGGAGAAGAAGAGGCCAGACTGATTCAGAAACTGGGAACAGAAGAGGGGGAGGCGGCAAAATCGGCTCTGATCGAGCACAATCTCCGGCTGGTGGTGTACATAGCAAAGAAATTTGACAATACCAGCGTTGGGGTGGAGGATCTGATCTCCATCGGAACCATCGGACTGATCAAGGCTATCAACACCTTTAACCCGGAAAAGAATATCAAGCTGGCCACTTATGCCTCCCGGTGCATTGAAAACGAGATCCTGATGTATCTGCGGAGAAACAACAAGACCAAGATGGAGGTGTCCATCGACGAACCTTTAAACGTAGACTGGGATGGCAATGAACTGCTTTTATCGGATATTCTGGGGACAGACGAGGATGTGATCTACAGAGACCTGGAGTATGAGACGGAAAAGGATCTGCTGAATCTGGCTATCAGCCGGTTAAGTCCCAGAGAAAAAAAGATCGTGGAACTCAGGTACGGGCTGACCA
>CAJUJV010000105.1:1846-9544 GCA_910586845.1 uncultured Hungatella sp. | reverse complement strand
TCCCTGCCACAACACAGTGATCGGGAACATCTTTTGTGACGACAGTATTTGCTCCTATCACACAGCCTTTTCCAATCCGAACATTTCCGATGATACAGGCATGGATCCCGATCCATGTATTATCGCCGATGGAAAGCGGACCTTTTACAGCATATCCTTGCTGCATGATGGGTATCTGAGGCTTTTCATATGCGTGGCTTCTGTCTGATATATAAACATTAGGACCTATCAAAACATAATTTCCCTGTTGACATACTGAACTCCGAATTCAAGACAGGTTTCTGTCTCCAGAGACAGTTTATAGAAGTCTTCTTTTCCAAGGCTTATGTTCTCCGATGCATCTTTGAGCTTTTCCCAGATACGGCCGCACAGGGTGTGATAATTGACAGCACATTCATCTCTTCCCGTCTCGGCAAGGACAGCCCTCCGGCAGTCTCTGAGCTTTCCGGCAGCAAGCTCCAGTTTCCGGGCAAGGGCCCGATCCCATGCCTCTGTCATCTGACATGAATGAACCGACCGGAACATCAGAGTGTCGAAGAAATCAACAAAAATGTATTCTGTATGCTCCATCTGTTCCCTGCTGATACCGATCATGATTCCTCCTGTGTTTTTCAAGTTCTCACGGATGGACGCTTCCTTTCCTGTACTTCCATGCAAGGCCGATGATCTTCTGGTCATCGATCAGATACCGTTTCGCCATCCGTTTTGGATCCTGTGTGATCCGAAACAGCCATTCCAGTCCGTGATCCGCCATCCATCGGGGAGCCCTTCTGACGGTCCCCGCCTCAAAGTCCAGGCTTGCGCCAAGACCTAAAGAGACCGGAACCCCCAGTTTTTCCCGGTTATGTAAAATAAAGAGTTCCTGTTTCGGACAACCCAGGCCGACGATCAGAATATGGGGCTTTGCAGACTGTATCATGTCTTTGATTTTCTCTGCCTCATCCGGATCTTTTTCAAATCCAAATGGCGGAGAGTAGGTGCCGGCCACATTCAGCCCCGCAAATCGTCTGGAAAGATTTGCTGCCGCTTTCGCGGCCACTCCTTCAGCAGCCCCCAGGAAAAACATCCGGTATCCTTTCCCGGCGGCAAGCTCGCAGAGCCGGGGAAACAGGTCCGAGCCGGATATCTTTTCTTTGATCGGCGTGCCGTACCATCTGGCGATCCAGATCAGCGGCTTTCCGTCGGTAAGGATCAGGTCCGCCTCCTTATAGACTCTGCACAGTTCTCCTCCCCGCTCCAGCTGTACGATATGGTCTACATTGGGAGTCACAACATAGGCGTTTCTGTTTTCCTGTATCAGACTGTCGATCGCCTGCAATGCCTCATCCATAGTCAGATTGTCGATTTCCGTATTCATAAACTTTATTCTTGACATAGGTATATCCTTCCTGCCTGCTGATTCCGGTTGATTTCAGTTCCCGCCATCTCTCAATCCGGTCCCCGGCCCGTTACATGGCCGTCGATAAAGCCCTGTATTAAGCTTTTGGAGCCCACATTATATTCTGACAGCGGCCATTACATCAGGATATTATTAATTATTTGAAGTTAATCGAGAAAATAAAAAATTCTGCTTCTCTTACCTCTCAGCAGATCAGGTAATAAACTTTGAATTTTTACTATTATTTGAAGTTAATTGCTTATTAAATTACATGCCCTAAGCTTCTTTGAAGGCAGGACCTTCTCATCGGCATGGCATGAATCTGACAGCGTGATTAAAAAGTATATATTTTAGCAGATTTCTTTTGATCTCAATCCTCACAAGATTACTATGAATTTTGTCAAAAGTCAATAGGAAAACTCTTTTTTCTTTGGCTATCTTTGCCAGCCAAAAATATTGAACAAAATATATATATGCTGGCAGATATTTTTGTGGCTATTGCACTATTCCTGTTTTTTCTTATCTGATCTGCCGCTTCTTATCAATTCTTTCTAAACAAAATCCGTTTTTTCTCTCTATCTTCCATCAGATTCCATATTAATACAATCTTAATGCCGTCTCCGGGACATTAATACACCTTTTATGCCCGATATGTCATAATTGAATCAGAAACATATATTTGGAGGTGAGGATATGGAAGGAATCGAAAGACGGCTGTCGTCTTCACAGATCATTATTCTGGGATTTGGCACTGTGATCCTCTTAGGCTGTCTGCTTCTCATGCTTCCTTTTTCTTCTGGGGATGGTCATGGAACCGGATTTATGGATGCCCTGTTTACGGCTGTTTCTGCGGTCTGCGTAACCGGGCTGGTGGTTAAAGATACGGCCTCCAGCTGGAGTGTTTTCGGACAGGCCGTGATTCTGACACTGATACAGATCGGCGGTATGGGAGTGATCACCGTGGCTGTGGCAGTCTTTACTGCTTCAGGCAAGAAGATCAGTCTGAAACAGCGCAGTACCATGCAGGAAGCGATCTCTGCCCATCAGGTCGGCGGGATTGTGAGGATGACCGGTTTCATTATACGGATGACAGTTTTTTTTGAGCTGGCGGGAGCCCTGATTATGGCGCCGTCTTTTTGCAGGGAGTTTGGTATGGGAAAAGGTATCTGGTATGCGCTTTTCCATTCCGTCTCAGCCTTCTGCAATGCAGGGTTTGATCTGATGGGAACCAGGGAGCCTTACTCGTCACTTACATATTTTGCTGATAATCTGCCGGTCAACCTTGTAATCATGTCGCTGATCATCGTCGGAGGCCTCGGGTTTATGACATGGGATGACATAAAGACTCACAGACACCGTTTCCGCAGATACCGTATGCAGAGTAAAGTGATCCTCAGTACCACAGCTCTCCTGATTCTGGTCCCGGCTGTATATTTTTTCTTTTTTGAATTTTCAGGGCTGCCATTGCACAAACGGATCCTCCTGGCTTTGTTCCAGTCAGTGACACCCAGAACCGCAGGATTCAACACTGCTGACCTGGGTCTTATGAGCGAAAACGGACTGACAGTCATGATCATTCTCATGCTGACAGGAGGTTCCCCCGGTTCCACCGCCGGAGGCATGAAGACTACCACTTTTGCGGTCCTGCTTCTGACAGCGGTCTCGGTTTTCCGCCGCAGAGAGCACACTCACTTTTTCGGACGGAGGATCGATGATGATACGGTCCGCAGTGCCGTGGCCATAATGACCATGTACCTTGTCCTGTTTCTGGGAGGCGGACTTGTGATCAGCGCCGTGGAGGGACTGCCGCTGCTTGTATGTCTCTTTGAGACTGCATCGGCAGTGGCTACTGTAGGGCTGACCCTGGGTATGACTCCCGGCCTTGGCTTTGTATCAAGAATCATTTTGATTCTGTTAATGTATATAGGAAGAGTCGGAGGGCTGACCCTGATCTTTGCCGCATCGGCAGGGAGCAGACGGGGCTGTACTGCAAGACTGCCTCAGGAAAAAATGACTGTCGGATAAAGGAGGAGACTATGAAATCTGTATTATTGATAGGAATGGGAAGATTTGGCAGACATATTGCCATGAAACTGAATGATCTGAACTGCCAGGTAATGGCCGTGGACTGCAATGAAGACCGGGTCAATGCAGTAGCATCTTTTGTCACCAATGCTCTGATCGGGGACAGTACCAACGAAGAGTTCCTCTCATCCCTGGGGATCCGCAATTTTGATGCCTGTATTGTGGCTATCGGTGACGATTTTCAGAATTCTCTGGAAACGGCTTCTCTGCTGAAGGAGCTTGGTGCAAAGAAGGTAATAGCCAGGGCTGCCAGAGGCGTACAGGAAAAATTTCTTCTGCGCAACGGCGCCGATGAAGTTGTTTATCCGGAAAAGCAGCTTGCATCCTGGACGGCGATCCGCTGTACTTCCGAACATATTCTGGATTATATCGAACTGGACAGCGACTATTCCATCTTTGAGCTGTCTGTTCCGCCGCACTGGAACGGAAGTACGATCATCCAGCTGGATATCCGTAAAAAATACGGCATCAACATTTTGGGGATCCGGGAAAACGGGGATCTCAATATGAATATCCTTCCCGATACGGTCCTCAGCAGCGAGAAATCCATACTGGTTCTGGGAAAGCAAAAAGCCGTTCAGAAGTGTTTCCGCATTTAGTGTATCAGCTCTGTTGAAAGGAGGATGTCAGGATGAAAGATATGATTTTATTTTTTACAACCATGGCGATTTTCCGGATGGGATTTTCTATTATGGGAAAAATAGACGAATTTATCGCAGAAAACCAGCAGGAATCTGAACAGGAAAGCCGGCAGAAATACAGGCAGGAATATCCTGACAAAAAGCAGGATACAGGGCTTGGTCTGTTTATCATAGCAAAAAATCGAATTATGTGATAAAATCAGTACAGGGACAAAGGAGGCGGCCTTTATGGAACAGAGGCAGAGGGGACATCTGAAGATTTTTTTCAGCTATGGGGAAAGCATCGGCAAGACCATGGCCATGTTAAAAGCCGCCCAGGCGGTCAGTTCCCAGGGTGTGGATGTTCTGATCGGCTGCATTTCCTCTAATCTTTCAGGGGAGGCCATAAGCCTTCTGGATGGGTTTCGAAAGCTTTCTCCCATTGTTATTGAAGGCAGGGAAGAATTTGATCTGGATCAGGCGCTGTATCGAAAACCGGATCTGATCCTCATAGATGAACTGGCCCACTCTAACGGGACAGGCTGTCGTCACCGCAGACGGTATCAGGATATTGATGAACTGCTGCAGGCCGGTATCGATGTGTATACTACGGTAAATGTGGGAAACATCGAAAGTCTCTACGATACCGTAACTGCCATCACCGGCATGACTGCCTGGGAGAGGATCCCGGATTCTGTCTTTGATCAGGCGGATCAGGTGGAGCTTATCGATATTGAACCGCAGGAACTGATCGAACGCCTGAAGGGATCCGACACGCCGGATTCTCTTTTTACAGTGGAGCAGCTTACAGCTCTGAGGGAAACAGCTCTGAGGCGCTGTGCCGATCGTGTAAGGCGGCTGCCTGACAAAGAGAGGAAAAACAGTTTCCATACAGACGAACATATCCTGGTCTGTCTCTCTTCTGCCCCGTCTAATGCCAAGATCATCCGCACGGCAGCGAGGATGGCCGGCGCATTTAACAGCCAGTTTACGGCTCTCTTTGTGGAAACTCCCGACTTCGGCGCCGCCACAGCGGAAAACAGACAGCGCCTGAGGGACAATCAAGAGCTGGCAGAGCGGCTGGGAGCGCATATAGAGACGGTTTTCGGTGAGGATGTGCCTTATCAGATCGCAGAGTTTGCCCGTCTTTCTGGTATCACGAAGATTGTATTGGGCCGGAGTACCATTACCAGAAAACACTTCCCCGGAAAGCTGACCCTGACAGAACAGCTGATCTCCTATGTGCCGGAGATCGATATCCACATTATCCCCGACAGCAGTGTCGACATAACCTACCGTCCTAAAAAAGCCAGGGATCATTTTTGGTCCGATATCCTGAAAAATACCGCAAAAAGCTCAGGAATCCTCGGAGGAGCAACCTTACTGAGTCTGGGATTTTATCGTCTGGGGTTTACGGAAGCCAACATTATCATGGTTTATATCCTGGGTGTGCTTCTGACCTCTATCGCAACCTCCCACCAGATATACAGCCTTGTGTCTTCCATTGCCAGCGTATTTATCTTTAATTTTTTGTTCACCCATCCCCGGTTTTCTCTGACAGCTTACGAGACAGGTTATCCGGTAACCTTTATCGTTATGTTTCTGACGGCTTATGTTACGGGTACTTTTGCTATCCGTTATAAGGAGCAGGCCGGTCAGTCGGCAAAGATCGCCCACCGGACCAAGATCCTTTTTGATACGGACCAGCTGCTTTCAAAGGCCGGGAACAGGTCGGAGATCATCAACACTGCAGCCCAACAGATAAAGAAACTGCTGAACAGAAGGATCATAATCTTTGAAAATGTGAATGGCTGCCTTTCCTCTCCCTGTTTTTTTCAGCCGGATACGGTTTCTGATCGTTCCTATGATATGGAAAAAGAGTCTGCTACCGCCTGGTGGGTACTGAAGAACAATCATGCCGCAGGAGCCACTACGGATACGCTCTCCGATGCCCGCTTTATGTATCTGGCCCTGAGGGTTAATGAGAGAGTTTACGGGGTCGTGGGAATTGAAGCGGAAAATAATCCTCTGGATGCTTCGGAACATGGAATCCTGCTGTCGATCCTGGGTGAATGTGCCCTGGCGCTGGAAAATGAACGGAACGCCCGTGAAAAGGAGGCTGCTGCTGTTCTGGCCGAGAGTGAACAGCTGAGAGCCAATCTGCTGCGCACCATCTCCCACGATCTGCGCACGCCTCTGACTTCTATCTCAGGTAATGCCAGCAATCTGCTCAACAATGAAGGAATCTTTGACGAGACTACCAGAAAGCAGATCTATTCTGATATCTATGACGACTCCATGTGGCTCATCAAGCTTGTGGAAAACCTTTTATATGCCACCCGCATTGAGGAGGGGCGGATGACATTGCATGCTTCTGCCGAGCTTCTGAGTGATATTGTAGACGAAGCTGTAAAACATGTCAGCCGTCAGGCAGCAGGACACCGGCTTTCCGTCATATATGAAGATGATCTGATTCTGGTCCGGGCCGATGCCAGACTGGTAGTCCAGGTCCTTGTCAATCTTCTGGATAATGCCGTAAAATATACGCCTTCCGGCTCTTCTGTGACAGTCGCTGCCAGGAGCCGCGGTTCCATGGCAGAGATCCGGGTAGAGGATGACGGAAACGGTATTTCCGCGGAAGATAAAGAACAGATTTTCGAAAAGTTTTACTGCGGCAGCAACAAAATTGCAGATAACCGGCGAAGCCTGGGACTGGGCCTTTATCTGTGCAGAGCCATTGTGGAAGCTCACGGCGGGAAAATCTCCGTAAACGACAATAGCCCCAGGGGAACTGTGTTTCTCTTTACTCTTCCGCTTCAGGAGGTTACTTTACATGAATAAGTTTCAGATATTGGTGGTAGAGGATGATGCGCCTGTGCGCAATCTGATCACCACGACTTTGAAAGCCCATGATTACCGTTTTACTGCGGCGGTCAACGGCAGCACTGCCGTCATGGAGGCGGCTTCCCGCAATCCGGATATCATTCTCCTGGATCTTGGGCTGCCGGACTTGGACGGTGTGGAGGTGATCCGCCGCATCCGCAACTGGTCCAATGTGCCGATCATTGTGATCAGTGCACGAAGTGAAGACAGCGATAAGATCGAGGCTCTGGATGCGGGGGCCGATGATTATCTGACAAAACCGTTTTCCGTGGACGAACTGCTGGCCAGGCTCCGGGTCACTCAGCGCCGTTTGGCTCTGATACAAAGCAACAGCCAGCCATCGGCTGTCTATGAAAACGGCCGGCTGCGCATCGACTATGTTTCCGGCTGTGCCTATCTCAATGACGAGGAGATGCACCTGACTCCTATGGAATACCGGCTGCTGTGTCTTCTGGCTCAGAATACGGGAAAAGTTCTGACACACAAATTCATTACACAGAGCGTCTGGGGCAGCAACTGGGACAATGACGTAGGGTCTCTCCGTGTATTCATGGCTACTCTCCGCAAAAAGCTGGAGAAGCCTCCCGATTCTCCTCAGTATATTCAGACTCACATCGGGATCGGATATCGAATGCTGAAGATCGAGTGATCAGAAAAATGTTACAGGTGGAAAAGATATGAATATTTTTGATATTATTAAACACATTAATTTCAACATTTCCAATAATATCC
>CAJUJV010000105.1:0-1836 GCA_910586845.1 uncultured Hungatella sp. | reverse complement strand
TTACCCTTTTCGGAGGACTGGCCATGTTCCTCTACGGGATGCGCATGATGGGGGATGGTTTAAAAACCAGTTCTTCAGGACCGCTGAAAAAAGCTATGGAGCGAATCACCGGTACTCCTCTTAAAGCGTTTCTTCTGGGAGTGACCGTGACTGCAGTGATTCAATCCTCGAAGGCAACCATTGTCCTTACTTCCGGTCTCGTAGGAGCGGGAATTATTACTCTTCATCAGTCCCTGGGAATCATCATTGGTGCAAATGTGGGTACTACAGTTACGGGACAGATCATCAGGCTTCTTGATTTGAATTCATCTGGAACCTGGTTTTTGCAGCTTTTGAAACCTTCAACCATAGCGCCGCTGGCTCTGATTGTCGGTATTGTGATCATTATGGGGAGCAAGTCCGGCGATACTGCCAAGACAGGACAGATTATCATCGGATTTGGAATTTTATTTTCCGGTCTCCTGAATATGACGTATGCCGTAGAAACGCTTTCTGACAGCGGAATGGTGGAACATCTTTTTTCCAGACTGCTTCATAATCCTGTGGTTGCCTGTATCTTCGGCGCAACCGTTGCTTTCATCGTGCAGAGTGCTTCTGCTTCTGTCGGTATTTTGCAGACATTTTCCACTTCAGGGCAATTAACTTTTGGGGGAATCTATACGGTTCTGGTAGGTATCTACCTGGGAGAATGCGTGACCACGGCTATCGTCTGCAGCATCGGCGCGAAGCCGGAGGCCAAACGGGTGGGTATCGTAAATATTTTATTCAATCTGTGCAAATCTGTCCTGATCCTGACGGCAGTCGTTATTCTGTACAGGACCGGAATGCTGGATGGTCTCTGGAACCGGCCTATCCATTCAGGAGGCATCGCCAATACCAACACCGTCTTCAATCTGGCCTGTGCCGCTCTCCTGCTTCCATGTGTGGGAATCTATGAAAAGATCAGCCACAAACTGGTGAAAGACGAACCCGCGCCGGCAGGCAAGTATGATGAGATGCTGGCTGCCCTGAATCCGATCTTTATCAGCACGCCGGCTATGGCTTTCGGACGCTGTTATGATCTCTTTCTGGTGATGTATCAGCTGGCCAAAAACAATATCGGCCGTGCCTTTGACATGCTTACCAGTTATGACCCTGAAATCATAAAGCAGATTCGGGAGGATGAGGATCATATCAACAGTATGGCGGACCATATCAGCAACTATCTGGTCCAGATCTCTGCAACTATTACCTTGCATTATCATGTAGAGATCATGAATTATTATTTCGCCGTCATCACAGAGTTTGAGCGTTTGGGGGACCATGCGGTAAACATCTCCGAAATCGCAGCTGAACTTCATGAAAAAAACAGTGCTTTTTCAAGCAAGGCTCTGTCCGAGCTGAATGTACTGCGGGATCTTCTGGACAGGATCCTGGGGCATACAGGCGAAGCCTTCCGAAAGCAGAATCTGACGGAGGCCCGCAGGATCGAACCCCTGGAACAGGTTGTGGATGATCTGGTGATTGTATTAAAGCAGCATCACCTGGAACGGCTCCGCAAGGGGGAGTGTGAGCTCTTTAATGGTTCTGAACTTTTCAATCTTCTTTCCGAAGCGGAGCGCATTTCTGATGTCTGTTCCAATGTAGGTGTGGCTACAGTAGCGAGAGCCACGCCGGTAATCAAACATCAGGTCCACGACTATATTTCCATGCTTCATTCCGGGCAGGATGAAGAATTCAATTATGTATACCGGGAAGTTCATGACGAGTATTTCAGACAGCTGCTGGAGGCAGGAAAGGAAAAAACTGCCGAGTAAAATTAAAAATGATACCCCGTCTGCCGCGGTCAATGCAGTA
>CAJUJV010000104.1:8748-9708 GCA_910586845.1 uncultured Hungatella sp. | reverse complement strand
TTACCCCTGCAACAATTACCATACCTTTTGCACCGCCTTCCCTTTCCCATTGCTTTCTTTTACTATAACCAAAAGCTGCCTGCCTCCTTTGGCAGACAGCCTTAATTTCCATTTTATATATAGCGCTGGCATACATAACGCAATTTAATGAGATGCCAGCATTCCGTACACAAATTATCTTGAAATGAAAATTAGTTATTAATCAATTTCTCATCATCATTGTTCCAGCTATACAGCTTACGTACTTCTTCGCCAATCTTCTCAGCTGGATGCTCTGCTGCAAGCTTCCTAAGAGCTTTAAAGTGAGCCTGTCCGCCTGCTGAGGACATATCCAGCAGGAACTCCTTGGCAAAGGAGCCGTCCTGGATATCCTTCAGGATCTTCTTCATGGTCTTCTTGGTCTCCTCCGTGATCAGCTTGGGACCGGTCACATAGTCGCCGTACTCTGCCGTGTTGGAGATCGAATATCTCATACCCGCAAAGCCTGACTGGTAGATCAGGTCAACGATCAGCTTCATCTCATGGATACATTCGAAATAAGCGTTCCTCGGGTCATATCCGGCCTCAACCAGGGTCTCGAAACCAGCCTGCATCAGAGCGCATACGCCGCCGCAGAGAACGGCCTGCTCCCCGAAAAGATCGGTCTCTGTCTCTGTGCGGAAAGTCGTCTCCAGAACACCGGCCCTCGCACCGCCGATGGCCAGGGCATATGCCAGAGCCGTATCCAGAGCCTTCCCTGTGGCATCCTGCTCCACGGCTACCAGGCAGGGAACTCCCTTGCCTTCCTGATACTCGGAACGAACCGTGTGGCCGGGTCCCTTGGGGGCGATCATGGTCACATCCACATCCTTGGGCGGCTTGATGCAGCCGAAATGGATGTTGAAGCCATGGGCAAACATCAGCATATTACCCGGTTCCAGGTTGGGTTCGATATCATTCTTATACATGTCTGCCTGCAGC
>CAJUJV010000104.1:0-8722 GCA_910586845.1 uncultured Hungatella sp. | reverse complement strand
ATCAGGATCATGATGATATCGGCCTTCTTGGCAGCCTCTGCCGCCGTGTAGACCTGGAATCCCTGAGCCTGGGCCTTTGCCCAGGACTTGCTGCCCTCATAAAGGCCGATGATCACATTGCAGCCCGACTCCTTCGCGTTCAGGGCATGTGCGTGGCCCTGGCTTCCGTAACCGATCACCGCGATGGTCTTCCCATCCAGCATGGCCAGATTACAGTCTTCCTGATAATAAATTCTTGCCATAATGACGTTTCCTCCTGAAAATTCTAATTTTATCTATGTTTAAAGTTTCTGCCAGAGATGTCCTCTCTGGCAGAAACTTCAGCATACAGTCTTTCTTTCCGATGTCTTACGGAAGATACCGGATATCCTCCGCTCCTCTGGACAGCCCCGTAAGACCTGTCCTGGCCAGCTCCAAAATCTCATAATCATCCAGCAGATTTATCAGCGCATCCAGCTTGGACTGGTCCCCCGTGAGCATCACGGTCAGAGACTCCTTGCCCACATCCACGATGGTCGCCCTGAAAATGTCCGAGATGGCGCTGACTGCCTGGCGCTGGGCTGCATTGGCCCGAACCTTTACCATGATCAGTTCCCGATACACGGACTGCCCTGGTCTCAGTTCTTTGATATCCCGCACATCCTCCAGCTTGCGCAGCTGTTTCTCGATCTGCTCAAGGATCTTCTGATCACCCAGAGATACCACCGTCATACGGGAATATCTCTCGTCCGCCGTCACTCCCACAGTCAAGCTCTCAATATTATAGCCCCGGCGGCTGAACAGACCTGCCACACGGGCCAGAACGCCGGCAGTATTATCTACCAGCAGTGATAACACGATTCTATCCATGATGACTCCTACTTTCTTTCTGTATATAAATATCTCTAATCTTATCAACGGGAATGACATTTGTCAACTATATAAAACGAATACATTTCATAAATTCAGGTTATGGATTCTGAGGACGCAGAGATCCGCTGCTGTCAAACTCATAGGAAACGCCGTCGATGACCTGGGCTCCTGTGACCATAACTCCATCCCGGCCCAGATAATACTCTCCGTCAAGCCAGCCCGTATGCATGGAACCAGCCTGAGAAAAATAATACCACTTTTTGTCCACCTGTTTCCAGCCCGTATACAGCTTTCCAAAACCATCCGTATAATAGCGTCCTCCACCCATCCGGTCTCAATAGCCCCCGATTCGCCTGTATAGTAGGCAAGCGTTGGGAAATATCTGCCGGCCGGTCAGCGACGTCCGAATCCATACTCTGGCATAGGATGACAAATCTTTGTCCGACTCCGGAAGCTCTAACATTCCATACAGCAAGACCGGTTCCTTCTCCTGGGAAAAATCCAGTCTGAGCTCATGGATCTCCTGCTGCCTCAGATCCAGTTCTTTTTCCAGCAGGGTCATCCTTTCTTCTCCCTGTTCTCTCACAATCCGCAGCTTCACATGGCCAAGGGACTCCTGTTCCAGACCCGGCCCCGTCTCCAGTCCCGGCGTCTCGATCCACAGCGTCACCTCTTTTCCCTGCGGTATCTGTGCCAGACTCCCCTCCTCCGTTCCCAGAGCTCCCACCGCTCTGGTCCTGTCGGGACGGTTCATGGGATCTTTCGGGCTTTTGAGGCAGACCAGATAAATTTCGTTATTCAGAAATACGTTCTGTGACAGTACCTCCAGAGACTTTACTGCAAACCGTTGTTCCATGATCTTGTCAATCCCGGGATTTTGTCCTTTTTTACATCTGATGATTCCGTAAATTCTGTCGCTGCTTTCCAGATCTCCCTCCATCTGCCGGCAAAAAGTCTCAAACATGTCGTCGCCCATTGTCGTTCTGCCGCTTTTGTACGGCCCATACAGCAGATTCCCGCCGAGATCCCCGTGATCATCAAAAGAATAAATCCGCCCATATAATATCTGACGTGGCCTGTGCTGGCGCTCCAAAGGAGAGAAGATGCTATGATAACACCGGCCATATATCCGAGTTTCGCCTGATCTCTGGTTTTTTTCAAAAATCGTCCTGCCCCGCAGACAGCGAGCAGAAGCCATGCAGAAGCATAACCCCATGTGTAGGGCGCCGGCAGCTCACTCTGCCGGTAATCCGGCCTTTTGATCCCTATAAAAGGCCACAGAATCACCTCTTTCCAGTTCTGGCCGCCCCATCGCTTGTCTTTGAAATTCATATCCGCAAAATACGGCGATCCAAAAACCGTATTATAATAGGGATACACGGGATTGCCGGTCTGGATCCAGTTGTGAATCAGGTAAATGGATGCCGGAAGCACCCCTGCCAGAAAACACAGCCAGAAAATACGTGCCGTGACCAATTTCCTGTTTTTAAATATGTAGAGGATTACAAGGGGGATCACATATACAATATTTGTCATCTTCACGGCAAACAAAAAACCCATGAGTCCAGCAAAAACGACCATTTCTTTTCCGTCCTCCGGTCTGCGCAGCAGAAACCACACACACTCCAGAAGAATACAGGTCCCGATCAGTTCCACCATATAAGAACCGACCTGCATCATGGCATCATACTGGGTCACCGCCAGAAAGCACAGAAACGGATTCAGCTTTTCAAACCTGGATCCGCACAGTTCTCTCATAATCTTCCGTGCCTGGCTGTAGATCAGAAGCAGACACAGAAGATTCAGCACGGTTCCCAGCCGGTATCCCAGCAGACACCGGAACAGATAAAACAGCCGGTCTCCCAGAGGAAATCCGAATCCCTGTATGCCGCCGGGAAGCAGATGGAAGCCCATCATATCTTTCCAGGACGGATCCTGCAGAAATACATGGTATTTGCATACATCTTCACTCATATCAGGAAATATCATTTTTCCTGCGGCAAACAGACAGAAACAGACGACAACCGCCATATCCCATCCGGAAAAAAGTTTCTCCCTGTTCCATGGCTTACGTCGGATCATCTGCCTCAGAACCGGCACCATAAACACTCCTGCCATCAGAGCCGGCCACAGGGGTTTCGCCGCAAAGCCGGCGTAAAATCCCAGAAAGCTTATGACATCTGTTATCCAGATGAATAAAATGTAGCAGAAAAAAACGCATATGAACACCGATGAAAACATCTTTTTTCTCCCTTAACAGGTGATGGAATAATACCATAAATTCAGGTTATGGATTCCCGGAACGCAGAGCTCCGCTGTCGTCGAACTCATAGGTAACCCCGTCGATAACCTGGATGCCTGTAACCATGACTCCATCCTCGCCCAGATAGTACTCTCCGTCAAGCCAGCCCGTATACATGGAACCGTCCTCGGAAAAATAATACCATTTTCCATCCACCCGTTTCCAGCCGCTGTACACCCGTCCATATGCGTCCGCATAGTAACGTCCTTCTTCGTCTTCCACCAGACCTCGCCCCCAGAAGCCGGATTCATCTATATAATATACGTCATCATAAAACTCCTGCCTTCCTGTTATGGACGTCCGGATCCATGCTCTGGCATAGACGTTCCGGCCGCTGTCCGCTTCAGGAAGCCTTAAGACCGCATACAGAAAAACCTTCTCATATACGTTCTGCTGCCGAAGATCCAGTTCTCTCTCCTCTACAATCTGCCGTTCTTCTCCACATTCTCTCAAGATCTGCAGCGTTGCCATCCAGGGAGACTCTCCGGATAATCCCGGCACCGTTTCCAGCCCCGGCGTCTCAATCCAGAAAGTCACATCCTTTCCCGGCCGTACCTGTGCCACCGGAATCTCCTCCGTGCCCAGGAGCCCTATGGCCCTCTCCCTGTTCAGCTTATTCAGAGGATCTTTGGGGTTTTTCAGCCGGACCAGGAACAGATCCTTGTTCAGAAAAATGTTCTGAGGCAGCAGTTCTGCGGACTTTACGGCAAACCCGTACCACATATAATTGTCAATCTCCGGCTGGCTGCCTTTTTCCACCCTGATGATCCCGTAGATTCCGTCGCTTTCTTCCAGTTCTTTTTCCATCTCCAGACAGCAGGCCTCAAACAATTCATCCCTTAAGCTGTCTTTTACACTGCTCCACCGCACCACCGGAATCCGGGGATTTAAAAGGGTTGTAAACACCGAATCACTGCCGGTCAGCACCAGCTTTTCCGGCCGCTGCCTCTGCTCGGGAGTGCCGATTTTCCGGTCTCTCCCCACGACCTTCAGCTGCTCTTTATAGAGTCCCAGATTTTCCAGCCCCCTCGGGATTCCTCCCGGGAGGATGCGGTTCGACAGTCCCGGACGGAAACTCCACTCTCCTCCCGCCACACAGGTCTGTATGGCCACAAAAGGCCCCGGAATCATCACAGCCAGCAGGAACATCACAAGAAGATCCGTGGTCCTTTTTCCGCTGATGAAGCAGATTCCGGCACAGATTCCGGAGAGCATCAGGATAACAAACCCCGGCAGGTAATATCTCACATGTCCCGTGCTGGCACTCCAGAACAGGGTACACAGTATAACCAAAACCGTCATATATCCCAGACCGACGCCCTTTTGGCATCTCTTCAGAAATCTTCCCCCACAGAAGATCAGAAGAAAGAGCCAGGCCGAGCCATAGCCCCAGGTATAGGGTATGGGGAGTTCGCTCTGGTGGTACCCCGGCTTTATAATCCCTATAAAAGGCCACAGGATCACTTCTTTCCATGTAGAGCCGCCCCACCGCACATCTTTAAAATTGGAGTCCGGATAATAGGGACTCCCAAACACCTTGTTGTAATATGGATAGATGGGATTGCCTGCCTGAATCCAGTTATGAATCAGATAAATGGACAGCGGAACCGCTCCGGCCAGAACACAGATGCCGAACAAAGGCACTGTAATCTGTTTTCTGTTTTTAAAAACGTACAGAACCACAAGCGGAGCCACATAGACGACATTCGTCATCTTCAGGGCAAATAAAAGTCCCTGGAGTCCCGCAAAAACCAGGATCTCGTTCTTGTCCTCCGGCTCCCTCAGAAGAAACCATATTCCTTCCAGAACCAGAGTGGTGCCTATGATTTCCACCATATAGGTGCCTGCCTGGGCCACTGCGTCATACTGTGTCACTGCCAGAAAACACAGAAACGGGTGCAGCTTCTCATATCGGATGCCGCATATTTTTTTCATGATCCGGCGGGCCTGGATATAAGTCAGACTCATACACAGCAGATTCAGTACCGTGCCCATCCGGTATCCCAGAAGAACCCGGAACAGATAGAACAAACGATCTACCAGCGGAAAGGTGAATCCCTGGATCCCTGCGGGAATCAGGTGGAAGGAAATCATGTCTTTCCAGTAAGGCGTCTGCAGAAATACATGATGTCTGCAGGAGTCTTCACACATATCCGGAAACAGGGTTTTCCCCGCAGTAAACAGGCAGAAGTAAGCAATAACCACCAAATCACCTTTGGAAAGCCTTTCCTTCTGCCACGGTCTGCGGCGTATCAGGAGACGAAGCACCGGCAGCATAACCGCTCCGGCCAGAAGAGCAAGCAGCAGGACTCCCTCCGGAAGTCCTGCATAAAATCCCAGAAAACTGAACACATCCCACAACCAGATCCATAACACATAACAAAGAAATCCACATTCATATATTGATGAAAACATACATTCACCGTCAGCAGGTCGCTCCGCCTTTCATATGTTTTTCGGCAGCAAGATTCTCCTGTTTCCTCACCAGAAGGTCATCGGACAGAAGCTGCCTCTGTACCTGTTCAAATCCGATCCTGGCCACGGTGTCGGCAAACCGCTCACCGGTGATTCCCTGCTCCCTGAACAGAAGAATAGCCTTCTCCACAACGGACAGAACCTCCTCTTTATCCGTAAACACCCTGTCCAGATACCGGCCCCGGGCCACGTGCTTGCCCCACCGGCCGCCTATGCAGACACGATAACCGTCAATATGGTCTTCGACGGCTCCGAAGGGACATCTGCCCACACACCGGCCGCAGTGGTTGCAGGCATTTTCATCGATAGTGATCTTACCGTCAGTCAGAAGAGCCACCTTGACGGGACAGCTGTTCTCCACCTGACAGGTTCTGCATCCCCGGCACTTTTCAGGAGAGATCTGAGGAACTCTCTGGCCGATGATTCCGATATCGTTAAGGTCCGGTTTCACACAGTTGTTGGGGCAGCCGCCCACGGCGATCTTGAACTTGTGAGGCAGTTTCACGCTGCCGTAGCCGTGGTAGAACCGCTCATGAATCTCCTCGGAAAGCTCAAAGGTATCGATCAGCCCGTACTGACAGGTAGTTCCCTTGCAGGACACCACCGGCCGCACTTTGGAACCGGTTCCTCCTGTCTCAAGCCCCGCTTCAAGAAGGTAAGCCCTCAGAGGTTCGATATTCTCAAAAGGCACTCCCTGGATCTCCATGGTCAGACGGGAAGTCATGGTCACCTGACCGTCTCCGAACTTCTCCGCCGCCTCCGCGATGGCCCGTGCCTCCTCCGAGGTGATCTTTCCGTTTCTGGTGATGACCCGTCCGTTAAATCTGTCCGGTGTTCTCTTATCCTTCAGGAATCCCAGAGCCTTCACCCTGGTCTCTTCCTCTTTTGTCACCTGGTTTCTGTCTCCCTCCGCCCTCACGTCATTGAAGAAGGTGGAGCCTTCCAGTACGACCGTATTCTCATATCCCAGAGCGCGGAGACGATTCTGAAGGAAATAGGCCCTCTTACCCTTGGCACAGACCAGAAGAAGCTTCTCTTCTTTTCCGATGCCCTCCAGTTCCCCGGTCACCTGATCCAGTTCTACGTACCTGGCCCCCCGGATAGAGGGCACGGGAGCCACATCCAGAATCCGGTAGCCCCTGGCCTTTCCCGCCCCGTATTCTGCCGGAGTCATGCTGATCAGTTCTCCGTCTAATTTGTTCAGCAGCACATAGACGGCCTGGACAAAGGGATGAATAGCCGTGGAAAAGGGCGGTGCGTAGGCAAAGTCCCCGTTTTCGAAATCTTCCAGCCTGGCTCCCATGTTCATGCCTATGACCGCGATGTCCACCATCTTGTCCACTGCCCCCGGCCCGAAGACCTGCATGCCAAGAAGCTTATGGCTCTCTCTGTCCGCAATAAGCTTGGTGGCAAAGAAAGCGGCATCGGGATAATAGTGGGCCTTGTCGTCAGTGACCGCCAGGACCGTCTCCACCTCATAACCGGCCTCTCTCGCCTGCTGCTCCGTCAGACCGGTCCTGCCGCAGTTGATTCCCGGCAGCTTCACCACTCCGGTACCCAGCACTCCCGGATAGGTCTTTTCTTTTCCTCCCAGGGTCTGGGCCAGAGTACGTCCTTCCAGATTGGCCGAAGAACCCATGGGGGACCACTGAGGCCTGCCCGTGAGCCGGTTCACAACCTGCACGCAGTCTCCGGCCGCGTAAACATCCGGAAGACTGGTCTTCATGGTCCGATCCACCACAATGGCGCCCCGATTCATCTCCACACCGCTTCCCTCCAGGAAACCGGTATTCGGCCGGATACCTGCCGCCATGATGACAAGGGAACAGTTCAGCAGTCCCGCGGTGGTCTTTACTCCCTCCACCCGGCTCTCTCCGGTGATCTCCTCCGCTTTCGTCCCGGTGATCACCCGGATCCCCTGGTTCAGCAGATGTTTCTTCCCGTATGCCGCCATCTCCGGATCCAGAATATTAGGCAGGATCTGAGAGGCAAAGTCGATGACTGTCACGGATATTCCCTTCTTCTGCAGGTTCTCCGCCATCTCCAGGCCGATAAAACCGGCGCCTACTACCACCGCCTTTTTCACGCCGTTCTCTTCCGCATAGGCCCGCACCCCTATGGCATCCGCCGGCTTTCTGATCGTAAAGACGCCTGGAAGATCCATACCCTTTACCGGCAAAACCGCCGGGGAGGCGCCCACGGCGACGACCAGTTTATCGTAGGAGAGCTGTCGTACTTCTCCTGTCTTTTCATCTCTGACCGTTACGGTCTTTTTCTCTGCATCCACTGCCGTGGCCTCTGTCTCCGTCAGAACTCTGACTCCTGTGAGAGCCGCATATTTCTCAGGAGTATTGACGATCAGTTCTTCCGACTCCCGGATCAGCCCTCCCACATAATAGGGAAGCCCGCATCCGGCATAGGAAATCTCTTTTCCTTTTGTAATGATGGTAACTTCCGTATCTCTGTTTTCCCTTTTCAGTTTCGCCGCCGTTTTGGTCCCTGCGGCTACTCCCCCGATGATCAGTACATTCATGTCTGTCCCCTCCTTATGGCTATAGTCTATCACACTTTTTCCGGGCCTGCAAGGAGACCGGAGGCTCGAATATGTTTCTTAAAAAGTGCAGAAAATCTGTAGAATTCCCATTTTTATTGTGTTAAACTGGGAATGATAAAAAGAAAGCGCTTACATCTGTGAAAGGAAGGTTATTACTATGGCATTACATGTTATGGATGAAGCTAACCGCTGCCTTGGCTGCAAGGTACCCCAGTGCCAGAAGGGCTGTCCCATTAATACTCCTATCCCGGAGATCATCAGACTTTTAAAAGACAATAAACTGGACGAGGCCGGAAGAACCCTTTTTGAAAACAACCCCCTGACTACTGTATGCAGCCTTGTATGTAATCACGAAAATCAGTGCGAAGGTCACTGTGTTCTGGGAAAGAAAGGGGCTCCTGTCCATTTCTCCACCATCGAAAACTATATCTCCTCCACCTATGCCAACAAGATGACCGACGGTCCCAAACCCTCCAACGGCATAAAGGCCGCCATCATCGGTTCCGGACCGGCAGGCATCACCATCGCCATCATCCTGG
>CAJUJV010000103.1 GCA_910586845.1 uncultured Hungatella sp. | reverse complement strand
CGAGACCTGTATGACCCCTGTGATCTCAGGCAAAAAGCTGGCGGTGGTCCCCATCCTCCGGGCCGGACTGGGAATGGTAAACGGCATTCTGGCTCTGGTCCCGTCAGCCAAAGTCGGACATATCGGCCTTTACCGTGACGAAAAGACCCATGAACCTCATGAATATTACTGCAAGCTTCCAAACCCTATCGATCAGAGGACCATCATCGTCACGGATCCTATGCTGGCTACCGGAGGCTCTGCTGTGGCAGCCATAAACTTTATCAAAGAACACGGCGGAAAAGCTATACGCTTCATGTCCATCATCGCGGCTCCTGAAGGACTGGACCGCCTGCGCAAAGCTCACCCTGACATCCACATCTATGTAGGCCACCTGGACCGGTGCCTCAATGAAAATGCCTACATCTGTCCAGGACTGGGAGATGCAGGAGACCGGATCTTCGGAACCAAATAATCAGTGAAGCCCCGGGTCATCTAAAAGAGATCTGTCTTTTGGATGATCCGGGGCTCTGGCATCCTGTCAGGACCCTCTTACCGCTCTTCTTTCTCCGCCACGTTTCCTTCTCTTTTGTAGATAGAATTGCTGCCCACGCATCCTCTTACACTGGACAGGGGATAGATATTGGTATGTCTGCCTACCACGGTACCCGGATTCAGTACGGACCCGCAGCCTACTTCCACATAATCACCTATAGCTGCGCCGAATTTTTTCAGTCCGGTCTCGATATCCCCGTCTTCCCCGTGGACCTTTACCAGAGTCTTGTCAGACTTCACGTTGGAAGTCAGGGAGGCGGCTCCCATGTGAGATCTGTAGCCCAGGATGGAATCGCCTACATAATTGTAGTGAGGAACCTGCACCCTGTCAAACAGGATCACATTTTTCAGTTCCGTAGAGTTTCCCACCACACAGCCTTCCCCTGCCAGCACATTTCCCCTGATAAAAGCTCCCGGCCTTACCTCCACATCCTTTCCCAGGATCACCGGTCCCCTGACAGTGGCCGTAGGCGCAAGGCTGACGGTTTTATGAATCCAGATATCCTCTCCCCGTTTCTCATACTCCTCTTTGGGCAGCTTTTCTCCCAGCTCTTTCACAATCTCACCGATATGGGGAAGCACTTCCCATGGCCACGTATACCGGGCCAGATAATCCCCAGCCATAGTCTTATGGGTGTCAAACAGCTCTTTGATCGTCATCTCTTCCTTTTTCATATCCTGTCTCCTTTTCCTGCGGGCCGTCTCACCTGCCTTTTACTGCTTCAGGATAATACTGTGCCGCCGCATCAAAATATTCTCTCAGCTGATACTGATTATTCAGCCTCATCACATTGCCGGTCCGCCCTGCCACAAAACGCTCCAGTTTCTCCATATATTCTTCCGGAGTAATGGTCCCCTCCGCCACATAAGTGAGTCCTTTCTCCCAGCTGGCTGTCAGCTCCGGATTCAGGAGCTGGCGGATAGAGGCCCCCACCACATCAAAGATCATCTCTCCCAGGAGAGTGGGGGTGATCACCTGGGTCTTGCCGTTAAGGGCCAGATATTTGATATTGACCAGTTTTTTCAGGATCTCTGCCCTGGTGGCGCTGGTGCCGATACCGCTTCCTTTGATCTGAGCCCGCAGCTCTTCATCTTCGATCAGCTGTCCCGCGTTTTCCATTGCCAGGATCATGGATCCGGAAGTATATCGTTTCGGAGGCGACGTTTCTCCCTCACGGATAGAAAAACCGCTGATATCCAGGACCATACCTTTTTTCAGGGAACCCAGCATCCTGATAAATTCCGGGTTCTCCACATTTTTCTGAGACTGGTCTTTTTCTTCTCCCTCTTTTTGAGGGGGCTTTTTTCCGCCGGATACATCAGCCACTTTCAGATATCCCTGTTCCACAAGCACTTTAAAGCCGGCAAAAAAATGTTCTCCCAGCCTCACCAGCTCTAGACTGTATCTCTGATAAACAGCCGGAGGATAAAAAATACTCAGAAACCTCCGGGTGATCAGCTCATACACCCTGAAAGACAGGGAAGACAGACTTTTCAAAGCTCCCAGCCCCTGACCCGTGGGGATGATGGCATAGTGATCCGTAATCTGTTTGTCATTGACATATCTTGTTTTTGCAATATTTTTATAAGTACCCGTCTGCAGAATCTCGGCTGCGAAGACGGCTGCCGGCTCAAAATTTCTGAGACCGTTTATATTCCTGGAGATCTCTTTGGCCACTGCTGAGGAAAGCACTCTGGCGTCGGTTCTGGGATAGGTGACCAGTTTTTTCTCATACAGCTCCTGAACCACTCTCAGAGTCTCGTCGGGACTGATCTTAAACATCCTGGAGCAGTCATTCTGCAGCTCCGCCAGGTTGTATAGAAGCGGCGGGTTCTTTGTCTCCTTTTTCTTCTCCACCTTCACGATCTCTGCCGTCAGAGGCGGCTCCTTGGACAGATAGTCTGCCAGCTCCTCTGCATATCTCTTTTCTTTAAAACCATTGTCTTTATAGAGGAAGGGAGTCTCAAAATATCTGGAGCCTGCCACGCTCCTCCACTCTGCCTCAAAGCTCATCCCCTGGCTCAAAAATGTCCCCAGAACCCGATAAAAAGGCGTCTTCACAAAACTGCGGATCTCCCGCTCTCTTCTCACGGCCATCCCCAGGACGCAGGTCATGACACGGCCCACGGACAGTACCGTCCGGTCGCTCCTCAGATAGCCTGAAATAGCGCTGCCGTATTTCAGGGTCAGAAGACGTGAAAAATTGATCCCCATCAGGTAATCTTCTTTGGCCCGCAGATAGGCGGATGCCGAAAGATTGTCGTATTCACTCCAGTCTTTGGCATCCCGGATCCCCCGCAGGATCTCTTCTTCCGTCTGAGAATCAATCCATACCCGTTTTCTCTTTTTGTCATGGACCCCTGCCATCTGATCCACCAGGCGGTAGATGTATTCCCCCTCCCGCCCGGAATCTGTACAGATGTAGATCATATCCACGTCCTGTCTGTTGAGAAGACGGCTTACGATCTGAAACTGTTTACTTACATTTTCTATGACCTGATATTTGAATTCTTTTGGCAAAAAGGGCAGCGTCTCCAGACTCCAGCGTTTGTATGCCGGATCGTAGGCCTCCGGATAACTCATGGTGATCAGATGACCTACGCACCAGGTTACGATGGAATCTTCCGCCTCCATGTAACCGTCTTCCCTCTTCCAGTTTTTTTTCAGAGCATTGGCAAACTCACGGGCCACGCTGGGCTTTTCCGCTATGTATAACGATTTGGTCAAATATCATGTCTCCTTTACAGCACGCTGAACTTATAGATGGTGGTTGTCTGATACTCCTCTCCTGCCTTCACTACAGGAGACGGAAAATTCTCTTTGTTCACTGCATCCGGATAATTCTGAGTCTCAAAACAGTATCCGTCTCTGGCATTATAGGAGACCCCTCCCTTTGCAATATAAGAAGGTTTCAAATTATTGGCCGTGTACAGCTGAACTCCCGGAAGATCCGTATAGACTTCCATCACGCGGCCGCTGGCCTCATCCACAGCTTTGGCGCACAGGGACATCTCTCCCTGTTTGTGATTAAAGCACCAGTTGTGATCATAACCGCCGCCCTGGATCAGAGGTTTATAGTCTGCCCCGATATCCTGTGAGAGCGGCTTCATGACCGTAAAATCCATGGGAGTCCCCTTTACAGGAACCAGCTCTCCGGTAGGTATGGAATTATCGTCCGTGACCGTAAAATAATCCGCATCCATCCAGACTTTCTGATCCATGGCGCATCCTGAATCATGACCCGCCAGGTTAAAATAAGCATGATTGGTAAAGTTGGCGATCGTGTCGGCATCGCATACCATGTGATAATCCAGTTTCAGGCTGTTGTCAGGTGTAAGCGTATAGCTTACGGTCACATTGGCATTGCCCGGATATCCCTGATCCCCGTCAGGACTGAACAGAGAAAACCGGATAACCGTCCCCAGGCCGGCCTCTTCCACTTCCGTATCCCACACCCGGTCCCTGTAAAAATCCGGTCCGCTGTGAAGGTTGTTGACTCCGGCGGAATTTTTGGCCAGTTCATACGTCTTTCCGTTGAGAGTAAATCTGGCTCCCCCGATGCGGTTGGCGTATCTGCCCACCGGCTCGCCCAGATGGCCGGAGCCGTGAAGAAGCATGTCGACGGTGTCATACCCCAGAACCACGTCAGCCATCTTACCTTCTCTGTCCGGCACCACCATGGTCAGCCACACGCCGCCAAGATCCGTAAACGATGCCGAGACTCCGTTTTCGTTGGTAAGTGTATAGCGATACACCTTCCTGCCGTCATCCATGGTTCCGAATTCTGTTTTTGTGTAACCCATAATCTCTCCTCCTGATTCTGTATTCTCTTATTTCGCCCGAATATATCCCTGAGCCGTCAAAAGTTCTGCACACAGCACGGCACCTCCTGCTGCTCCCCGGACCGTGTTGTGGGACAACCCCACGAATTTGTAATCATAAACCGTATCTTTTCTCAGCCTTCCCACTGAGATCCCCATGCCGTTCTCAAAATCCACGTCTTCTCTGACCTGAGGCCGGTTATCCTCCTCCAGGTACTGGATAAACTGTTTCGGCGCACTGGGCAGATCCATTTCCTGAGGAAGTCCGCTGAAACTTCTCAGCTTCTCTATGAGCTGTTCCTTAGTGGGTTTCTTCCTGAACTTTACAAATACTGCCGCCGTATGGCCGTTCAGCACCGGAACCCGGATACACTGACAGGTGATCACCGGCTCCTGGGCCTTGACGATAACCCCATCCTGGATCCTGCCCCACAGCTTCAGAGGCTCCTGCTCGCTCTTTTCTTCTTCCCCGCCGATATAGGGGATAATATTCTCCACCATCTCCGGCCAGTCCTTAAATGTCTTTCCCGCGCCGGAGATCGCCTGGTAGGTGGTGGCCACCACTTCATAAGGTTCAAATTCTTTCCATGCGGTCAGCACCGGCGCGTAACTCTGGATCGAGCAGTTGGGCTTTACGGCGATAAATCCCTTTTCCGTCCCCAGACGCTTTTTCTGAAATTCGATTACCTGAAAATGCTCCGGATTGATTTCAGGTACCACCATGGGAACATCCGGCGTCCACCGATGGGCGCTGTTGTTGGAAACCACAGGAGTCTCCGTCCTTGCATAAGCCTCCTCAATGGCCTTGATCTCATCCTTGCTCATGTCAACGGCGCTGAAGACGAAATCCACATCGGCTGCCACCTTCTCAACTTCATTAACATTCATCACAACCAGGTTCTTCACCGCCTCCGGCATAGCCGTGGTCATCTTCCATCGGCCTCCCACTGCCTCCTCATAAGTTTTCCCGGCAGAACGGGGGCTTGCCGCCACCGTCACTACCTCATACCAGGGATGATTCTCCAGAAGGGAGATAAATCTCTGCCCTACCATACCTGTGGCTCCCAGAATCCCCACCCGTAATTTTCTCTTCATTTCCATATTCTTATTCTCCTCATGTCCCGTAAATGTCTTCTGTGAAATGTAATTCTCGTATATCCTATAACAAAATCACAAAAAAATCAACTGTTTTCCGTAAGAAAAAAACATTTGTAGTTATGACGAAAACAATCTCATATAATTGTCATGAACCGCCTGGATAAGAACTTCTTTTTCCATACCTCTCAGACTGCAGATATGATCCAGGACCTGATCGATGAGTCCGGTTCCCAGCGACTCTTCTTCCCCGGTCTGGACACCGAGAACCGTATCGCTCTCTACCAGGAGCCTGTCAAGAGGTACCTCTCTCACGGCTCTTCTGGTACTCTCATCCCACGGCTGCGAGATCCTCCCACCGGAAAAAGACAGATACATCCCGATATCAAGAAAATCTTCCATTTTTTCGTATCCGCCGCTGTAATTGTGCATGATCCCCGGAACCTGCAGGTGGCCTTTGATATACCGTCTGGTATCCTCCGCGGACATACGCATATGAATGATGGCTGGTTTTTTCAGCTTATTGGCCAGGTCTATCTGCCTGATAAACAATTCCTTCTGCAGTACCTTGGGAACAATGGTCTCACAGAAGAAATAATCCATACCGATATCGCCTACTGCCTTTACATAAGGGTCCCTAAGAAGTTCTCCCAGCTGTTCCCATTCTCTCATTCCCACCTTCAGAACATCGTTGGGAGAATACCCGAAAGCCACATCATAGACAGGATTCTTCCTGGCCATCTCAATGGCTCTCATGGTTTCTTCTGCATCGGCGCAGACGATCATAATCTTCTCAAACCCTGTGTTGCCGGCCTTTGCCTCCGCCCCCTGCTTTTCCCATACAGCATCTCTGCCGAAGATGCGGGCGTGGCTGTCAATCATTCCTTCCATGTTTCTCCAACCTCATTTTATCCATTTTTGAAATCACAAGCCCCTTTCACCTTTACCCTGGATAAGAACAAAAGAACCAGAAACAGAGGGCAAGTCTCCTTCCCCTGTCTCTGGCCTTCTCCCATGCCGTTCTCTTCAGCCGCCCCGGTCTGTCTCTACGCCAGTTCCAGCGCCACTTCCATCATATTGGTGAAAGAGGTCTGCCGCTCTTCGGCCGTTGTGGCTTCCCCGGTAATCAGGGAATCCGAAACAGTCAGAATACACAGCGCATTGGCTCCCCCATAAGCCGCATTGCTGTACAGAGCCGCTGACTCCATCTCTACTGCCAGTACACCCATACGGTCCCAGGAAGTTCCCGGTTTTGGCAGATCCGAGTCATAAAACATATCAGAACTCAAAATATTCCCCACATGGTAAGTGAGTCCTCTGTCCTGAGCCGCTTTCACCGCCCTGGACAGCAGCTCATAACTGCAGATGCAGGAATAATCACCCGGAAGCCCAAACTGCTTTATATAATTGGAGTTGGTACAGGCCCCCATGCCGAATACCATATCCCTCACTTTCACTTCCGGCCTCAGGGCCCCGGCAGTTCCCACACGGATCAGATTTTTACAGCCGTAAAAATGGATCAGCTCATAGGAATAGATTCCGATAGACGGACATCCCATCCCTGTACCCATGGCAGAAACCCGCTTTCCTTTATAGTACCCTGTAAATCCAAACATATTCCTGGTAGCATTAAACTGAGTCACATCCGTCAGGAAATGGTCTGCAATATACTTGGCACGAAGAGGATCCCCGGGCAGCAGTATGGTCTCCGCAATCTCGCCTTCTCCTGCGCCGATATGGGGAGTTGGAATCTTTCTCTCTGACATCTGTCTTCCTCCTGTCTTTATATGATCTTGTCTTTAAATCTAGCATGTATGGAGAAAAATGTCAAATGATTCCGATGGAAAAACGCCGAAAAAACGGTCACAAACGGACTTTGTTCCCTCTTCCGTCTCTCTTTCCCGCCTTCAGCCGATTCAGATGAACCTCTTTCTGCTTATATGTTATCACCGGCTCCTCACCGATCAGATACACTGTCTCCAGCTGGTCATCTTTTTCCAGTTTGATCCCCCGGACGCCTCTGGAGTTTTTCTTCATCTCCGGGATCTCCGCCAGAGCAAATCTGAGGAAATATCCGTCCTTCGTCTGAAGCACGGTCTCCGACTCGTCTCCAACTGCAAGCACACTGACCAGACCGTCTCCCTCCTGCAGCTTTGTCGCCGTCACTGTGCGGTTATTTGTCACAAATTCCGAACCCGGCACCTGTTTTATCAACGCCATCCTGGTGGCAAATAAAAGCCTGCATCCCAGGATCCGATCCAGGTTGGTCAGGCACAATATCCTCTCTTTCGTCCCGTCATACTTGCTGATATTGTCCACAGGCACGCCTTTTTCTCTCAGTTTTCCTGCAGGAATATCTTTCACCTTTATCTGATGCATATTTCCCGAATCGGTGAAAAGACAGATCTTATCTGTATTCATACAGCGGCGCACATAAGGATAGTCCCCGTTTACCGTGTCCATATTTCTCTCATAGACGGTTCTGTCCAGAACCTTGCAGTATCCGAATCGATCCATAACAAAGACCACCTCCTGGACTTCCACAGGCAGCTCCTCAAATACGGCTTCCCTGCCATCCTCTATGTCTGTCCTGCGCACCAGGGAAAATTCTTCTCTGATCCTGTCCAGATCCTCCATGATCACCTGATCCATGGTCTCCTTATTCTTCAGGATCCTGGTGTATTCCTTGATCTTTTTTAAGGTCTCCTTATACTCTTTCTCCAGAGCCAGGATCTCCAGACCGATCAGCTTATAAAGACGCATCTCCAGAATAGCGGAGGCCTGTTTCTCCGTAAAGCACAGTTCCCTTGCATCCTTTTCGAACTCCGGATTCCGGAATGTGATCCTGGAGACGTCTCCGTTCATGAGACAGGCCCTGGCGTCTTTTAAATTCTTTGAACCCCTCAACACCGCAATGATCAGATCAATGACGTCGCAGGCTTTGATCAGACCTTCCCTGATCTCCTTCTTCTCCAGTTCTTTATCCAGAAGGATCTGATATTTTCTCCGGTTGTTCTCATACTGAAAATCCAGATAGTTTCTCAGGATCCCTCTCAGGTTCAGAGTCTCGGGACGTCCCTTTACGATGGCCAGCATATTGACGCCGTATGTGTCTTCCAGCTTTGTCTTCTTATAGAGAATATTCTTGATGCGCTCCACATCCGCGTCCTTCTTCAATTCCAGGACGATGCGGATTCCTTCTTTATTGGACTGATTGGAGATATCGGTTACATCCGGCAGTTTTCTGGATTCCACCAGGTCGGCCACATCCACCAGAAACTTGTTGATCCCTGCCCCGATCATGGTATAGGGGATCTCCGTGATCACCAGCTTGTCTTTATCGCTCCTGCGCTTTCCCAGCTCGACTTCCAGCCTGCCTCTCAAACGGATCTTTCCGGTTCCTGTCTCATAGATCTCCGGCAGGTCTTTTTTGTTGGCGATGATTCCTCCTGTGGGAAAATCCGGCCCCGGCAAAAACTCCATCAGCTCTCCTGTAGTGATGTCCGGATTACGGATATAGGCTTTTACGGCATCCACAACCTCTGCCAGATTATGGGGCGGAATGCTGGTACTCATGCCTACGGCAATTCCTTCCGCGCCGTTGATCAGCAGATTGGGCACCCGGACAGGGAGGACTTCCGGCTCTTTTTCCGTCTCGTCGTAATTCGGCACAAAGTCCACTGTTTTATCCAGATCTTTTAAGTACACCTCTTCTGCAAATTTCTGAAGCCTGGCTTCCGTGTACCGCATGGCCGCAGCTCCGTCCCCCTCTATGGATCCGAAATTGCCGTGGCCGTCCACCAGAGCCATACCCTTCTTAAAATCCTGACTTAACACTACCAGAGTGTCGTAGATAGATGAATCCCCGTGGGGATGATATTTACCCATGGTATCGCCTACGATACGGGCTGACTTCCTGTGAGGCTTGTCATGATTCAGTCTCAGCTCGCTCATATCGTAGAGCACACGCCTCTGGACCGGCTTCAGCCCGTCTCTGGCATCCGGGATCGCCCTGGCGGTGATCACGCTCATGGAATAATTCACGTAGCTCCGCTGCATCTCCTCCGAATATTCTGTGGTAATGATCTTTTCTGCCATATCTTCCTCCTGTTGCTCTTATGGAGTGCTTTCCATAATCTGTTCCGCCGCTTCCCGGGCCAAACTTCTGTGTGCCGACTGCCTGATCCGTCCGGCAGCCGGACAATCAGGCATCGATCTCCGCCTCGTCCGCATGTTCATAGATAAACTGCCGTCTTGGCGGCACATCGCTTCCCATAAGCATCTCCGTGATCTCCGATGCCAGTCTGGCATCTTCGATCTCCACTCTCTTCAGCACCCGATTCTCCGGGTCCAGAGTCGTCTCCCACAGCTGCTCCGCATCCATCTCACCGAGTCCCTTATATCTCTGAAGAGTAAACTCCCCTTTGTGAGTCTTTCTGTACCGTTCCAGCTCCTTCTCGTCATAAAGATACTGTTCCT
>CAJUJV010000102.1 GCA_910586845.1 uncultured Hungatella sp. | reverse complement strand
AATTGCCGGATTATAGGCGGTTTTCTATAGTCCGACAAATTGGGAAACTTTTATTAGATTATAAGATATATATTTTGAAATATATACTCAAAATAATCATGTTGATTTTACACGAACGAATCAAAAAACGGACTATTTGATGAGAAAAACTGTGTTATTATAAAAGCAATTATTTCATTATTCATCATATGTTTCGATAGATAATAGAGTATTTGCATACAAAAACATTGATCTGAGATCTCATGGACTCCTTATATATTGTAAGAATATTTAACATGAATATCGATAAAAATGTCTCAAAGATATAAATTATGGCCAATAAAAATAATTTCTTTAAAAAGAATCCCAAATATGTTAAGATAGAAGCGGATACCCGAACAAGGTATAATACAGCTAAAATATCAGACTGTTTAAAATAATCAGGCAGGGGAAGTGAGTCTATGAAAAAAATAGTCGGGATCGGTCATCAGGATTTTGAAACTATACGGCGAAATAAATATTTTTATATTGACAAGACCTGTTTCATTAAAGAGTGGTGGGAAAGTGGA
Source organism: uncultured Hungatella sp. (assembly GCA_910586845.1). GTDB lineage: Bacteria > Bacillota > Clostridia > Lachnospirales > Lachnospiraceae > UBA3402. The sequence goes on along the minus strand of CAJUJV010000102.1, from coordinate 9,541 downwards.
GATGACGTGACCCTTATTACCCGCCCCCGAAGATTTGGAAAGACTCTGAATATGAGCATGACCGAGACATTCTTTTCCGTTGAGTATAAGGATCAGGAAAACTTGTTTGAGGGGCTTAAGATCTGGGATCAGGAAAACTTTAGGAAACTGCGGGGAACCTATCCGGTTATTTTTATCAGCTTTGCCGATGTAAAAGAAACCTCTTTCTCGCAGGTGAGAAAGAAAATATGCAGTATTATAAAAAATGTATATAGTCAATATAGATTTCTTTTAGAAAAGGATAATCTGAGCGAGAATGAGAAAAAGGATTTTCAGAATATTTCCGACGAGATGGAGGACTATAAGGCATCTGATTCTATAAGAGCATTATCCAATTACCTCTCTCGTTATTATGGGAAAAAGGTGATCATTTTGCTGGATGAGTACGACACTCCAATGCAGGAGGCCTATGTCAACGGGTATTGGCAGGAACTGGTCGCTTTTACCAGAAGCTTCTTCAACTCCACCTTCAAGACGAACCCTTATCTGGAACGGGCCATCATGACCGGGATCACCAGGGTGAGCAAGGAATCCATCTTCTCAGACCTGAATAATCTTGAGGTGGTTACCACAACCTCGGAAAAATACGAGGATTGTTTTGGGTTCACGGAAGAAGAGGTTTTCGCCGCCCTGGATGAGTACGGTCTGTCTGACAGGAAAGGAGAAGTGAAACGGTGGTACGATGGCTTTACCTTTGGAAGGAAGACAGATATTTATAATCCCTGGTCCATCTCAAACTATCTGGACAAAAGGCAGTTCGCTCCCTATTGGGCCAATTCCAGTTCCAACAGCCTGGCGGGGAGGCTGATCCAGGAAGGGAGCGCCTGGGTAAAGCAGGCTTTTGAGGACCTTATGCGGGGGAATTGTCTGGAAACAGAGATAGTGGACGAACAGATTGTCTATGGCCAATTAACCCAAAAGAGGGATGCGGTCTGGAGTCTCCTCTTGGCCAGCGGATACCTGAAGGTGGTGAAGAAGGAACTTAAGAAAAACACGGACAGATGGCGTTACACCTTATCTCTGACTAACAGGGAGGTAAGCTTGATGTTCGAGGGACTCATCCAGGACTGGTTCGCGGAAAGCGGTGGAAGCTATAATGACTTTATCAAAGCGCTTCTTTTGGGGGATGTCAAGGCTATGAATGTTTATATGAACCGTGTGGCCATGAACACATTCAGTTACTTCGACACAGGAAAGAATCCCTCAGAGGAAGAGCCGGAACGCTTTTACCATGGTTTTGTTCTTGGATTGATGGTGGATCTGGCTGACCGGTATGTACTGACATCAAACAGGGAAAGCGGATTCGGTCGGTATGACGTGATGCTGGAACCAAGGAATCCGGGAGACGATGGGATTATCCTGGAGTTTAAAGTACAGGACAAAAGCGAGGAGAGGGAGTTAACCGATACAGTGAAGGCAGCCCTGAATCAGATTGAGAAGCAAAAATATGAGACTTTACTTGTAGAAAAAGGAATACCTGTGGATAGAATTCGTAAATACGGGTTCGCGTTCAGCGGAAAGAAGGTATTGATTGGAATATAAACCCATATGCGCGACAGACCACAAATCTGAAGGAGGCAGCAGCCAATGGCAATCTTTTTAAATACAACATCTCCATTAGAAAATTATCGCTCCATTGTGTCAGCCAGATTTTTTGCAGACAAGACATGGCTTCTTGATGAGATTCTGGAGACGGTCAAAACGGATAACCGAAGATATATCTGCATCACCAGACCGCGGTGTTTCGGAAAGACTGTTATGGCCAACATGGGGCCTTTTTGGGAAAGGCTTCTGATGGAAAACAGGTGTTTGATAAGCTGAATATCGCCGGATCTACACATTATCAGTCTCATATAAATAAACATGATCTGATTTTCATTGATTTTAGCCGCCTTCCTGAAAGACACGCTTCCTATGATTCTTATATCAGTCGAATCACAGAAGGACTAAAAAATGATCTTCTTCATGAATTTTCCAGTCTCGCTCTTGACAGCAGACAGCCTTTGTGGGACATGATGGATGAGATTTTTCAGAGGACCAATCAAAGATTTGTCTTTGTCATGGATGAATGGGATGCGGTATTCCACATGCCATTTATCTCCCAGAAAGAACAATACCTTCTCTTCCTGAAGAACCTATTGAAAAATCAGGTATATGTAGAGTTAGCTTATATGACCGGGATCCTTCCTATAGCGAAGTATTCCGGTGGTTCAGAGCTAAATATGTTTTCGGAATATAATATGGCCACACAGGAAAAGTTCAGCGGGTATTTTGGTTTTTCATAAACAGAAGTAGATGAGCTTTTTCACATTTATCAGGCAACCACCAGATGCCAGAAAGTCACAAGAGAGGATCTGCGTCTTTGGTATGACGGCTATCACACCGCTTCCGGGGAATGGCTGTATAACCCCAGATCAATCATATGCGCTCTGGCTGACAATCAATTCCTTGTTTTGATGGTGTCTGGTGAGCGTATTGAGGCAAAAGCACGAGAATACGCCGCGACGGCCAAAGAACTGACTACCAAAGATGAGATTTATTCCGCTATGGTCGTCTATGGGCTTCTGACATATGAAGATGGAGAAGTATTTATTCCCAACCGGGAGTTAATGGAAAAATATAATGAGTTATTCCTGCGCGGCGAAAGTTTAGGATATGTCTATCGACTTGCCAGGGAATCCTCAAAGATACTGAAAGCTACCCTGCCAGGCGATACCAAAAAGATGGCTGAAATCCTTAAATTTGTTCATGACACTGAATCTCCTGTTTTTTCTTATAATAGCGAGATTGAACTGTCAGCAGTGGTCAATCTGGTCTATCTGTCTGCCCGGGATAAATATCGGATAGAAAGAGAAGACAAAGCAGGCGAAGGCTATATGGACTTTATCTTCTATCCTGACCGAAAGGACGATGACGGGATTATCTTGGAACTAATTGCGATAAAAAGAGCAAAGATCATCAATGCAAGGTGGAGGTATTGTCGCAGCTGTAGCAAAAGGCTCTCAGCTCTTCTGATTATTTTTCTGTTCGCTTATTGACAAGAATGGTTAGAATGGTTAGAATATGGTTAGAATAATTTTAGGAGGCGATCAGATGGTTTTTCAAGAAAGCGAGACTGTAGAACTGAAATCTGTTGTGGCAGATGACATAAAGAAAGAGATAATTGCATTTGCAAACTGTGAAGGCGGAAAACTGTATATTGGTGTCCAAGACGACGGAACAGTGGTTGGGTTAGATGACCCGGATGGGACTGCCTTACAGATCAGCAATATGATTCGGGATGCGATTAAGCCGGATTTAACAATGTTTCTTCATTATCAAACCTTAAGTGAAAACGGAAAACAGGTTGTTGCTATTGATATTCAGCAGGGAACTGAGCGCCCTTACTATATTGCGAAGAAAGGGTTGCGTCCAGAAGGCGTTTATGTCCGTCAGGGATATTCATCTGTACCGGCTACCAATACGGCCATACGACGCATGATCAAAGAAACCGACGGAGATCATTTCGAGGAAATGCGTTCTCTGGAACAGGATCTGACTTTTGAAGCAGCGAAACAGGAATTCTCTGAAAGAAACATTCTGTTCGGGCGAACGCAGATGAAAACACTGGGGATCATGAGCTATGATGGTGTTTATACAAACCTGGGGCTTTTACTGTCTGATCAGTGTGTTCATACGATTAAGGCTGCTGTCTTTGAAGGAATTACACAAAATGAATTCAAGGATCGAAAAGAATTTTCCGGTTCTCTGTTCCAGCAGATGAGAGATGCCTACGATTACATTGATTTTCGTAATCAGCTTCATTCCACTTTCCATAAGCTGCGTCGGATTGATAAAAGGGATTATCCAGAGGCAGCGGTCAGGGAAGCGCTTCTGAACCTTCTTGTGCATCGCGAATACTCCTTCCGTGCCAGTACCTTTATAAGTATTTATAAAGACCGGATTGAGTTTACTTCTATCGGAGGACTTGTAAGCGGCATTACCCTGAAAGATGTGATGATGGGAATTTCCGTCTGCAGGAATGTAAAACTGGCAAATATCTTTTATCGTCTGGAACTGATAGAAGCCTATGGAACCGGAATGCGGAAGATCTTGGAGGCTTATTCCGGAACCGGAAAAGAACCGAAGATTGAAACTTCTGACAACACATTTAAGGTTATCCTTCCTAATCTGAATGTATATGAGGATCAGGAAGAAGAAGCTGCCTGTAGACCAGCCGACGATATATCGGAGGAAACAGTGATTGCTCTGGCAAAGAAACAGTCTGTTTTCACAAGGAAAGATGTGGAGCAAGTGTTGGGAATCAGCCAGACAACATGCGGACGGTTATTGAGGCAAATGGTCGAAAAAGGACTTATCATTCAGGAGGGAAAAAGCAGAAATACCCATTACCGTCTTTCAGAATAGTCGCATCATTTTTCTTTGGAGAAAAAATCCAGACGGACAGCCAGTAAGAATTCCGTTGATTCATCATGGGTTTAAAGGTATAATGATTGTAAAATGAAACGACTCATAAATAATTGGAAATGTATATCGTTATCGCGTCAACAAGAGACTGAATAGATGTGTATGGAATGGAGGAAAATATAAGATGAGCAAAACCAGCAGGCCCAGGATCTCTCAGTGTATGATCGTAAAAAATGAGGAAAAGACCATAGAGAGAGCCCTCTCCTGGGGGAAAGGTGTTGTATCAGAACAGATTGTGGTGGACACCGGTTCTACAGATCGGACGGTGGAGATTGCCGAGGCCATGGGGGCCAAAGTTTATCATTTTCAATGGATAGATGATTTCGCAGCAGCCAAAAACTTTGCTATTGAGCAGGCCAGTTATGAATGGATCGCTTTTCTGGATGCAGATGAATATTTTACAGAGGAGGGGGCCAGACTTCTGCTTCATGCCATCCGACAGCTTCACCCTCTGGGCAAAGAGAGCATCCTGACTGCCTGGGTGAATCTGGAAAATGACGGGACTGTGGCTACCGTAGGGACTCAGAGGAGAATCTTCCGGAATATCCCTACCTTGAGATATCAGGGGCGGATCCATGAGGCCATCAACAGCCTGGATGGGCATAAGGTCCCTACCGTGGATATGGTGGATGAGCTGTCCATTTTCCATACCGGTTATGGAGTTCAGGAGAATAAGAAAAAGAGCGGGAGAAACCTGCGGCTCATTAAACTGGAGCTGGAGGATCATCCGGACAGCTATGAGATGTGGGGCTATATGGGCCAGGAATACGTGGCTGTACAGCAATGGAAAGAAGCGGAACAGGCATTTCGAAAAGCAGTCTCCTTTATTCCCGATTATATGAGGGGGATTTACGATGCCACTTCTTCCATCACTCATCTGCGGCTTCTGGAGGTCTTAAACATCCTGCCCACAGAGCCGGAAGTATTTATGGAGGCGTACAGACAGGCACGGGAAGGCTGGCCGGAGGAAGCAGACTATGATTATCAGGCCGGGCAGTATTTTGTCTCCCGCAGTGACTGGGCAAGGGGAGAACATCATCTTCGGCAGGCCCTGGAGCTGCTGGAGCAGTACGGCCATGCTGGAAAGTCCATGGTACTGGCAGGACAGGTTCAGAAGGCTTATGAGCTCCTGGCAGTGTGCTGTTATAATAACGGCAATCTGGCAGACTGTATCCGGTTTACCACGGCCCTCTTGAAGGAAAATCCTTATCTGATGAGCACGCTTGTGATCATGCTCCGGGCATTTTCCGGGGATCCCCATACGGCAGGCCTGGGGGAGGCCGGAGCTCAGGAGATCGCCGCGTTTCTGGGAAATACATTCTATGATCTGACTTCTCTGAAAGACCGGCTTTTCGTGCTCCGTGCCGCTATGGGTGCGGAATACGGGGCCCTGGTGCAGGTTGTAAGAAAAACATTCAGCCAGGCAGAGCTTATGGCTGTAGATCAGGCTCTGGGACAAAGCTGAGACAAGATACGGAAGGAGGCAGAGAACATATGGGTGAAAAGGGACAGAGAAACATCAGGATATCCCAATGCATGATCGTAAAAAATGAGGAAAAGAACATAGAGCAGGCTCTCTCCTGGGGAAAAGGCATCGTATGGGAACAGATCGTAGTGGACACCGGTTCCACGGACCGTACCGTGGAAATAGCTGAGAAAATGGGGGCGAAAGTGTATCATTTCCCATGGATCGACGACTTTGCGGCCGCAAAAAATTTTGCTATTGACAAGGCCGGATGTGAGTGGATCGCGTTTCTGGATGCAGATGAATTTTTTACCGCCGAAGACGCAGGAAAGCTTCTGAACTGCATTGAGAAAATCCAGGATACAGAGTATGAGGGGATTATGACCGGTTGGGTCCATCTGGATAATGACGGCAAGATCATGGCGGTCCAGTCACAAATCCGAATCTTCCGGAATCTGCCGCAGATCCGATATGTGAGAAGGATCCATGAATATCTGAGAGTAAACGGAGAGAGGTCTGTCCGCATGGCTGATATGGTAGAAGCTTTATCCATCTATCATACCGGATACGGAAAGCGGGAAAGCGGGAAAAAGGTGGGAAGCTCCAGAAATCTGCGCCTGCTTCAGATGGAACTGAAAGACCACCCTGATGATTATGAGCTCCACGGTCTTCTGGCCAATGAGTATTTGGCCATGGATGACATGGAACAGGCGGAGCAGTCTTACCGCAGGTCCGTAGCCCTTATGCCGGAAGAAATGTATGGAGTCTATGACATGACTACATCAGGAACCTGGTACCGGCTTCTGGAGCTTCTCATGGCCTGTGAGAGGGCCGGGGATGAGGAACTGCTGAAGATCTACAGCCAGGCGGTCCAGAACTGGCCGGAAGAGGCCGATTACGATTATCTCATGGGAAAATATTATGTGTCCCGCAAAGATTACAGATCCGCGGAAGCTCATCTGAGCAGAGCCCTGGAACTGCTGGAGAAGTACGGAAAAGCGGCAAAATCCGCGTTTTTGTCGGCTAATCTGATGAAAACCTATGAATTGCTGGCCATCTGCTGTTTTAATAATAATAATCTGGCCGCCTGCGTTCAGATCACTACCATGCTTCTCAGGGAAGATCCCTATCTCATGAGCACGTTGGTGGTCATGCTGTCCGCGTTTTTAAGGGATCCGGGAACCGGAGGAAAAGGACGGGCCGGAGCACAGGATGTGGCGGTGTTTTTAGGAGGAAACTTCTATCAGTTCCAGTCCTTAAGAGACAGGCTCTTTGTGCTGAAGGCTGCCATAGGCGCCGGATATCAGGAACTGGTAAAGGTGATGAAAGAGACCTTTGCCCCGCAGGAACTGGCAGCGGTAGACCAGGCTTTGGGTGGAGCATTGTCTAAGAGCAAAAAACGGATCCTCCTGTTTTATTCCGCGGTGGAATCCTTTAATTTCTTTACGGATCAGCTGAAGAAAGAGCTGGAAGAAAGAGGACATGAAATCTATATTATGGATCTGCGCGTAACCCTGGATCAGGGAATCCATGCGGATAAAGAGTTTGAAAAGTTCGCCGAATCCGGAGTAGACATGGCTGTCTGTTTCGACGGACTGGCTGTCAGAACAAAGGAATTTGTCAGCAGATGGAATCAGCTTGGAACTGTGGTGGTCGACATTTTTATGGATCCGCCTCTCAGATTCCACCCTGCTCTGCAGGATCACCCGGAAAAATATCTGCTCTTCTGCTGCGACCGGGAGCATGTGGAATATGTAAAGCAGTATTTCAGGAGTGAAGTGCCCCATGTATTTTTCATGCCCCATGTGGGAGTCCTTCCAAAATCGACTGCCCCGGTGATCCCCTATAAGGACAGAAAGTACGATATTCTGTTCTGCGGCACCTATTACCGGCCCCAGGATCAATTTGATCAGCTCAAAACAGCATGTCCGGAAGACTGTGATGCTTATGAAATTTATAAGAGAATGTTTGAAACGTTGAAGAAAAACAGCGGCTTTTCTGTGTGGCAGGCATTTCTCCATACTCTGAATGAACTGAACTGGGAAGTCTCAGACAGCATGAGGAAGGATATGCTGTACACCGCGAATTCTGTAGACTGGGCAATCCGTATGTATCAGAGGGAACGGGTGGTGTCGGCTCTGGCGGAGGCAGGACTTGATCTTTACCTTTTGGGGCGGGGCTGGGAAATTCATCCTTCCGTTTCTCTGCCCAATGTCCACCGTATTGACGACAGGGTTCCTTATGGGGAGACTCTTGCCTATATGGCAGAGGCCAGGATCAATCTGAATGTAATGCCCGGCTTTAAGCAGGGAACCCATGACCGGATCTTTAATACACTGCTGCAGCATTCGGTTCCTCTCACTGACTGCAGTACCTGGATTTACGAAAATTTTACAGACGGGAAAGATATCGCGCTGTATGATCTGGATCATCTGGAAAAGCTTCCAGAGATCGCCCGCCGTCTTCTGTCTGACACCGGACTGGCAGAGACGATCATCACCAACGGATATCAGAAGGTTTCAGAATCTTTTACATGGGGCCATTGTACAGACTGGATCCTGGAGGCAGCAGATCAGCTGTAGATAAAAGTAACCGGGTTGCGTCTGCTGGTTTTAAAGCGGATGCAACCCGGTTCATGTATGTGGGTATAATGCAGTCACCGGCAATTCACAGCTTTAACTGTTTTCTTTCTTCTGGAGTAAAAAGGGAGGAAGCCGCAAACTCTGCAAATTCTGTACACCCTGCCATCTGAGCTGTCTTCACCAGGAACAGCCTGTCTTTCAGAGAAGAATAATCATAGATCCGGGAGAAGAATTCCAGGATCTGAAGAAGAGTCTGAGAATTCCGGACCGTTCCCACAGGCGCCAGAAGCTGCAGAAGCCGGGACAGTACCGCCATGGCATATCTGTCATACTTTAAGCAGGTCACTCCATATGTCATGCATTTCTCTGACTCTCCTGCCTCAAAACAGCACCTGGTCAGCAGATCATAAGCTCCTAAAAGGTCTCCCGCCAGATACAGGGCCTTGTTGTTGCAGCCGAACTGCTCCAGTTTCCCGATGGCTGTTTCCAGATGGGATATGGCTGATTCCGGCTGTCCATGTACAGCAAAAAAACGGCCTGCCACATAATCGAAATCCGCTTCCCGGGGGAACCGGCTCACTGCCTGGCTGTATATAACCTCCAGTTCAGCCCAGGCCATCTTTTCTTCTTCTGAAAGAAGCATGAGAAGCCTCGTGAAGGTCACAGCGCTTCTCTGGTCATTGTCCGGCAGCTGAGGCGGCATATGCTTTATGGAACGCTCATACCATTCCCTGGCTTCCTCCTGATCCCCGTCTCCCAGACACTCGTCCCCCATATATCCCATCATCTCATAATCATCGGGATTCTCTTTCAGTTCCTCCAGAATCAGTTTCCGGTTTCTTCCGTTTTTTTTCTTTTCTTCGAAATTCTTTCCCTGATATCCGGTATGAAAGATGGACAGTTCCTTTACTGCGTCCCCCAGTCTTAATTCCCGGCCTTCTGTGGATTCCAGCTGTTCATGGATCCGGCGGCGGTAACGGATATCAGG
>CAJUJV010000101.1:10027-10285 GCA_910586845.1 uncultured Hungatella sp. | reverse complement strand
TTTTGGGTCAGCGGAGCAGAGGAAGAACATTTTTGGGGCAGTCCAGGATCACCAGGCTGGCCTCAATGTCCTTGTAATGGGGCCGGCTGTGTATGATCACCAGCCAACGGCCGGAAAAATATTTTATGTAGTGGCTGAACACTTCGGAGTTCATGGAAGTTCCAAGAAGCAGGAGTGTGTCAGCTTTGGAGATCTCCTCTGTGGTTTTGGTCATGCGCTGGCTGTCCACCATCTCTCCGAACAGGGATACCAGGGGCC
>CAJUJV010000101.1:0-10017 GCA_910586845.1 uncultured Hungatella sp. | reverse complement strand
ACGGGGATGTTGCATTTTTCACACAGAGGGACTTTGCGTTTGGAATTTTTGATGTATTCCAAAGGATAGTTTTTCTTGCAGCGGGGGCACTGGTTTTCGTAAATCGTGCCGTGAAGATTGATCACGTTCTTACAGCCGCCCCGCCTCGGAATGTCATAGATATTGCTTGTGATGACGCAGTGCAGGTGGCCGTTCTTCTCAAGTTCCGCCATGGCAGGACCGGAGGCCGTCAGTTCAGGAGCAAAGTTAAGCATCTCGTTGCGGTAGAATGTAAAGAATAACTCCGGGCGTGCGTTGTAAAATGCGGTGGTATACAGCTCGTCAGAACAATATCCGTATTTCATTTCGATATCATAGGCCTTGTCCTGCTTTTTTACACCGATGTAGCCGCCTTCTTCCATCATGCCGGAACCGCATAAGGCCACCGTATAACGGCTGTTATCTAGCATTTTCTGTAGAAGGATAATCTTGTCATCCATCGCCAAATCCCCTTTCCAATCTGGTTGATAAGGCTATTATACTATTTATTTTGGCTAAAATCTACAAATTTTCAAAAAATAATTCTGAAATTATTAAATTATGACCAAAACAAAGGAAGATAAGGGAAAATGACGTGTCAGCTTAAATAGCTCTTCATGGCTTTTAAGGCATTTTTTTCCAGTCTGGATACCTGAGCCTGGCTGATATGGATCTCTTCAGCCACTTCGGTCTGAGTCTTTCCCTCAAAAAAACGCATGTCGATAATATGGCGTTCCCGTTCGGGAAGGCGTTTCATGGCCTCATTTAAGGAGATGTCCTCCACCCAGTTTTCCTCCAGGTTCTTCTTGTCGCTGATCTGGTCCATGACATAGAGAGGGTCTCCGCCGTCGGTGTAGACCGGTTCATAGAGGCTGACCGGAGTCTGGATGGCATCCAGAGCATAGGTGATCTCTTCTTTGCTGATGCCGATCTCCTCGGCGATCTCCATGATCGTCGGCTCCTTGGAATTTCTGCGGGTTAATCCTTCTCTGGCATAGATAGCCTTGTAGGCCGTATCCCGGAGGGAGCGGCTGACCCGGATCGAATTGTTGTCCCTCAGATATCTGCGCACTTCTCCGAGGATCATGGGCACTGCGTAAGTGGAAAACTTGACGTTCTGAGAAGTGTCAAAGTTGTCGATAGCCTTGATGAGGCCGATGCAGCCGATCTGAAAGAGATCGTCCACATTTTCATTGCTTCCGGAGAATCGCTGGATGACGCTTAAGACCAGCCTTAAATTGCCTTTGATATATTGTTCCCGGGCTTCTTAATCCCCCTGTTTGATCCGTTTAAACAGCTCTTCTTTCTCTTCATTGTTCAGTAACGGAAGCTTCGCCGTATTGACTCCGCAGATTTCAACCTTGTATATTGACATATCCATTACCTCCGCATCATTCTGAAATTGACAGGCTTATTGGGAGATGAACCATAAGCTATAAAAGAATGATGTACGGATTTTTATGGATTTATGCGGTTGGAAATCTGAAAATAATTTCCTGCGGAAATTGCGCCGGGGGCCTTGACAGATCAGGAAGAACGGCGGTTTTTATTGTAAAGGATCAAAAGTCCTTTCAGAAGAAGATCGTCCTCATAAGCGATCTGATGGCAGCAGAGGGAGATGACGGCCGGGGCCAGTCCTCCTGTGGCCACGATGGAGGCCTTCATGCCCAGCTCCTTCTCCATCCGGTCGATGATCCCGTCGATCATGGCTGCGCTGCCGTACATGATGCCTGCTCTCATGCAGTCGATGGTGTTTTTTCCGATGACATTTCCGGGGATGTCCAGGCTGATGTAGGGCAGCTGGGCCGTCTTGCTGCTTAAGGAGTTTAAAGACACCTTCACTCCGGGAAGGATGACGCCGCCGATGTAGTTGCCGGACGGATCCACGACACTCATGGTGGTGGCGGTTCCCATATCGATGACGATAATGGGGCAGGGATATTCTTTTACGGCAGCCACTGCATCCACGATCATGTCGGCTCCCACGGTCTTGGGGTTGTCCATCAGGATATTGATGCCGGTCTTCATGCCGGAACCTACCAGCATGGGTTCAAATCCGAATATTTTTTTCACCGCAGAGCCCAGGGCCGCGTTGAGAGGAGGCACTACGGAAGAGATAATGGCCCCTTCGATCCGGGAGACGGGGATATCATGGATCTCCAGGATGCTCTTGATGCTGACGGCGTATTCCAGGTCGGTTTTTCCGTGGTCCGTAGTCACCCTCTCCACAAAATAGGTCTTCTCGTCGTCGATGGCTCCGATGACGATGTTGGTGTTGCCCATATCGATTGCTAAAATCATAAGAGTCTCCTTTCCACAGGACAGGTTGTGTGGTATACTCATAAACATAGCATAATCTGGAAGGAAAGACAAGGAGGACAAAGGGATGTTAAGTGGAAAGACAGTGGTGCTGGGAGTCAGCGGAAGTATCGCGGCCTACAAGATCGCCTATCTGGCAAGCAGCCTGAAAAAGCTCCACGCGGATGTTCAGGTGATCATGACAAAGAACGCCACGGAGTTTATTACGCCGGTTACATTTGAAAGCCTTACGGGAAATAAATGTCTGGTGGATACCTTTGACAGGAATTTTGAGTTCAGCGTGGAGCATGTGGCTCTTGCAAAGAAAGCAGATATTTTTATGCTGGCCCCGGCCACGGCCAACGTCATCGCCAAGGCTGCCCACGGCCTGGCCGACGATATGCTGACCACTACGTTTCTGGCCTGCAGATGCCCCAAATACATTTCCCCGGCCATGAACACACAGATGTACGAAAACCCTGTTACACAGGACAATTTAAAGATCTGCGCCTCCTATGGGATCCATGTCATCGATCCGGCCGTAGGGTATCTGGCCTGCGGCGACACAGGGGCCGGGAAGATGCCGGAGCCGGCCAGACTCCTCCAGTATATCATCCACGAGATCGGCTACCCCAAAGACCTTGCAGGAAAGAAGATCCTGGTGACCGCAGGACCTACCAGGGAGTCCCTGGACCCTGTCCGGTATCTGACCAATCATTCCACGGGTAAGATGGGGTACGCCATTGCCAGAGTGGCGGCCTGCAGAGGGGCAGAGGTGACTCTGGTCACAGGTCCTACGGAGATCGAAAAGCCCGGATTTGTGAAGATCATGGAGGCGGAGACGGCCAGAGAGATGTTTCAGGCAGTGACTTCCGTGAGTTACGATCAGGATGCCATCATCAAGGCGGCGGCGGTGGCCGACTACCGTCCGGCAGAAGTGTCGCCGGAAAAGATGAAGAAAAAGGACGGGGAACTGACCCTGGCTCTGGAGCGGACAGACGACATCCTGGCCTATCTGGGGCAGCACAAGAGGGAAGGACAGTTTTTGTGCGGATTTTCCATGGAGACCGAGAATCTGGTGGAGAATTCCAGGGCAAAGCTTGTGAAAAAGAACCTGGACATGGTGGCGGCCAACAGTCTGAAGGTGGAGGGGGCCGGTTTCGGGACGGACACCAATGTGGTGACTCTCATCACCAGGGACGAGGAGATCCGCCTGGACAGGATGAGCAAGGAACAGGTGGCTGACAGGATCCTGACAAAAATATTTCTGTGAGTCCAAAAACCTTGACGCGGGACCGGATTAATACTACAATGATGAGGCATTTTAATAAATCGGAGGAATTATTTTGTCAACTATAACAGAAGAAATCAAGAAGCGAAGAACCTTTGCCATCATATCTCACCCGGATGCGGGCAAGACCACGCTGACGGAGAAATTTCTCCTCTACGGCGGAGCCATCAACCTGGCAGGCACGGTAAAAGGGAGGAAGGCCACCAAACACGCGGTGTCGGACTGGATGGAGATCGAGAAGGAGAGAGGAATCTCCGTCACCTCGTCGGTTATGCAGTTTGAATATGACGACTATTGTATCAATATCCTGGACACGCCGGGCCACCAGGACTTTTCCGAGGACACTTACCGGACCCTGATGGCGGCGGACAGCGCCGTCATGGTTATCGACGGATCCAAGGGCGTGGAGGCCCAGACCATCAAGCTGTTTAAGGTCTGTGTCCTGAGGGGGATCCCCATCTTTACGTTCATCAACAAGATGGACAGGGAGGCCAGAGATCCCTTTGAACTGATGGATGACATCGAGAATGTGCTGGGGATCCGCACCTGCCCCATCAACTGGCCTATCGGATGCGGAAAGAATTTCAAGGGAGTCTATGACCGGGAGAAGAAGCAGATCACCACCTTTACGGCAGCCATGGGCGGCCAGAAGGAAGTGGCCTCCCGGACTTTTGACGTGGAAGGTACCGATGTGGACTCGGTCATCGGACAGGATTACCATGAGCAGCTTCTGGAAGAGATCGAGCTTCTGGATGGAGCGGCAGACGAATTTGACCTGGAGCGGGTGAGAAGGGGAGACCTGTCCCCCGTGTTTTTCGGATCAGCGCTGACTAATTTCGGCGTGGAGACCTTTTTACAGCATTTTCTCCAGATGACTACCTCTCCGCTGCCAAGGAAGACCATCACAGGAACGGTAGATCCTTTTGAGGAAGACTTCTCCGCCTTTGTGTTCAAGATCCAGGCCAACATGAACAAGGCCCACAGGGACAGGATCGCCTTCATGCGCATCGTGTCCGGTAAGTTCGAGGCAGGCATGGAGGTGAACCATGTCCAGGGAGGCAAAAAGATGCGCCTGTCCCAGCCTCAGCAGCTTATGGCCCAGGACCGGAAGATCGTGGAAGAGGCTTACGCGGGAGACATCATCGGAGTCTTTGACCCGGGTATTTTCTCCATCGGCGACACGCTGTGCCTGTCCAACGAGAAATTTCAGTACGAAGGCATCCCCACATTCGCCCCCGAACACTTCGCCAGAGTCCGCCAGGTGGACACCATGAAGCGGAAGCAGTTTATCAAGGGAGTAAACCAGATCGCCCAGGAAGGCGCCATCCAGATCTTCCAGGAATTCAACACCGGCATGGAGGAGATCATCGTAGGCGTAGTAGGCGAGCTCCAGTTCGAGGTACTGACTTACCGGCTGGAGAACGAGTACAACGTGGAAGTAAAACTGGAAAAGCTGCCTTACGAATACATCCGCTGGGTGGAGAACAAAGAAGAGATCGACGTCTCAAAGATCCAGGGAACCTCAGACATGAAGCGCATCAAAGATCTGAAAGACAACCCTCTGCTGCTCTTCGTCAACAGCTGGAGTATCGGCATGGTACAAGACCGCAACCCAACCCTCAGACTGTCGGAATTTGGCCGCAGCTAAGAGCCATGCGGCGGGATGGAGAAGCGCTTTCAGCAGGGAGCTAGCTCACTGAAGAAAGCGCTTCTCCATCCCGCCATACGGCGCCAGCCGTCCAACTGATGAACCGCAGGTTCAGCAGTTGGGAGCATGGCGAGGCGGGAAAGGAACTGTCCGTGTTCAGCAGCCGGAGTCATGGCGAAGCCAGAAATTGACAATTTTGTGACTGATGTGTATAATACAATCAGAAAAGGAGGCACCCCTTATGAGCAAGATCGACATAGTAAGATCCGCCATGGTCCAGGCCATGAAAGAGAAAAATAAAGAGAGAAAGGATGCGCTGTCCATGCTTCTCAGCGTCTTAAAGAACGCGGAGATCGACAAGCGCTCCCCTCTGACGGAAGACGAAGAAAACGCTGTTGTCAAAAAAGAGATCAAACAGTGCCAGGAGACCTATGATTCCGCCCCGGCAGACAGAACCGACATCAAAGAAGAGGCGGCTCTGCGCATCCGGGTATACCGGGAATTTGCCCCGGAAGACATGTCAGAGGAGCAGATCAAAGAGGTCATCCGGTCCGTTCTCACGGAACTTGGCATCGAGAAACCCGGGCCCGGGGACAAAGGGAAGATCATGAAAGTCCTGATGCCGAAAGTAAAAGGCAAAGCGGATGGCAAAAAGGTGAATGAGATTCTGGCTGCCATGTCCCGGTAAACCAGGAACGTGACAAAATAATATAGAAGGAGAACCGGTCCCATGTACAGAAAACAGATCGAAGAATATATAGACAATCACAGCCAGGAGATGATCGAGGATATTTTCACCCTCTGCCGTATAAACAGCGAGAAGATGCCGGCGGAAGAGGGAAAGCCTTATGGCCCCGGAGCCGCCCGCGCCCTGGCAGCTGCCATGAAGATGGCGGAAGGATACGGATTTGCGGTCCGCAATTATGATAATTATGTTGGAACGGCAGATTTAAACCATAAGGAGCGGCAGCTGGATATTCTGGCTCACCTGGATGTAGTCCCTGCCGGAGAAGGCTGGCAGGTGACGGCTCCCTATGAGCCTGTGCTGAAAGACGGCCGTCTCTACGGAAGAGGTACCGCAGATGACAAGGGACCGGCAGTGGCTGCTCTCTATGCCATGAGGGCCGTAAAGGATCTTGGTATCCCTCTGAAAAAGAACGTCCGGCTTATTCTGGGAACAGACGAAGAGTGCGGAAGCTCCGATATCGAACACTATTATAAGATTGAAAAAGAAGCACCCATGACATTTTCTCCGGATGCGGAATTTCCGGTGATCAATGTAGAAAAAGGCGGTCTGGCCGCTCATTTTACCGGAAGTTTTCCAAAGGCGCAGGGAAAGGCCCGTCTGGTGTCCCTGGATGCCGGGATCAAGATCAATGTGGTGCCGGCAAAGGCTTTTGCGGCCGTGGAAGGTTTAAATGCGGACATTCTTGAGCGCACGGCCGGAGCGGTCACGGAAGAGACCGGCATCGGTTTTACATTTGAGCAGGAAGGGGATCTGACAAGGATCACCGCCATGGGAGACAACGCCCATGCCGCTCATCCGGAAGGAGGCAACAATGCCCTCACCGGTATCCTGACGTTTGTGACCAGACTTCCCCTGGATGAGTGTCCTCTGCTGACCTGCCTCAGGAAGCTGCTGGCACTGATTCCTCACGGGGATCTGTACGGAAAAGCCATGGGTATTGCTATGGAGGATGACATTTCCGGAAAACTGACTCTGGCTTTCAGCATGCTGAAGGTGACGGAGGACAGCCTGGACGGAAGTTTCGACAGCCGCTGCCCCATCTGCGCTACGAAAGAGAATGTTCTCATGGTAGTAAAGAAGCAGATGGAAGACATCGGCCTGACTCTGCACAACGATTCCATGAAGCCGCCCCATCATGTCGACGGGAACAGCCTGTTTGTGCAGACACTGTTGAAAGAGTATGAGGCATATACCGGGAGAAAGGGAGAATGTCTCTATACCGGAGGAGGCACCTATGTCCATGAGCTGGACAACGGGGTGGCCTTCGGCGCCGCTATGCCCGGAACTGACAATCATATGCACGGAGCAGACGAGTTTGCAGTGCTGGAAGAGCTTCTGGTCAGTGCCAAAATCTTTGCCCAGGTCATCGTAGATCTGTGCTCCTGAGAGACGGTTCCTGCAGCAAAAATATCTGTCTCACATAGTTACTGACCCGCGGTGCTTATTCCCACAAAAGAATGGAGAACATACACATGTATCGTATGCTGAAAAAAATTACAAGTTTTATTATATCCTCCATCATGGTCACGAACCTGGGAATGATCACCGTTCATGCCAGACCGGACTGGCCGTCGGACACAGGGATCATGGCGGGGGCAGGTATTGTCATGGATGCCGACTCGAAAACGGTTCTTTTCGGTCAGCAGATCCATGTCCCCTTTCCTCCGGCCAGTATCACCAAACTTTTGACGGCGCTGATCGTAGCGGAGAACTCTTCCCTGGATGAGATGGTTACATTTTCTCACAGCGCCGTCTATGATGTGGAAGCAGGCAGCGGCAACAAGCTGGCCTTAGACGAAGGAGATCAGATCTCTGTGGAAGACTGTCTTCACATGCTCATGCTTCTGTCCAGCAATCAGTCGGCCAATGCTCTGGCAGAACATGTGGCAGGCAGCAGGGAAGCATTTGTGGAGATGATGAACGAAAGGATTGCAGCTATTGGCTGTAAGGAAAGTCATTTTGCCAACCCATCCGGCCTCAATGACAGTCAGCAGTATGTCAGTGCCTATGACATGGCCCTTATAGCGGCAGAGGCATTTGAGAATGAGACGGTGATGAAGATCAGTTCCACTAAAAAATACAGAGTGAGCCCTACCATCAATAATCCGGAAGGCGCCAACATCAGTATGGAACACAAGATCCTTATGGCCGAAAACAGCAGCAGCCAGTTTTACTGTGAGGGAGCCCTGGCCGGAAAGATCGGATACACTTCCATCGCCGGCAATACGCTGGTGACCTATGCCAGAAGAGACGGCAGAAATCTGATCTGCGTCATCCTGAAGGGCACTCAGCCTCAGTACTATCTGGACGGAAAGACCATCCTGAATTTCGGTTTTGCTTCTTTTAAAAATGAATCTGTACAGAATTCGGAGACCTTCCTGCAGGAGCAGCAGGAACTGGAATATCAAGGGGGTTCCTGTCCCACATCACGGCTCCGTCTGGAAGATTCGGTTATTACAATCCCGGCAACAGCACAATTTTTTGACGCAGAGAGAAATCTGATCACAGAACTGCCCCAGGGACACCCGGAGGCAGCGGTGGCAATGCTTCAGTATACTTACAATGACCGCAAAGTAGGCAGCGCCTATGTGTACGATAAAGAACTGGAGGCCCGTCTGGCCGCCGGCGAGACCGTCGGAGGCAGTGAGGAAGAAACAGAGGGATCATCAGGGGGAGAGGAAGAAAGCCCCGGCTCCGGTTCGGAGGAAACCCTTCCTGATGAGACAGAAGCAGAGAGGACGCCGGGGGGCAGGTTTCAGCCGGATGCGGGTCAGATGAGGACAGGAGCAGTGGTTTTGGCCGCGGCGGCTATAGCGGGCGCCGTCGTCTTCGTGGTGATGAGAAAAAGACGAAAAGAACGGCTCCGGCGGGAAGAGCGCAGGGAGAGGCGCCGGCAGCGGCTCTCGGAGATCGGATATAACGAGGAGGATTTCGAGGAGCTTATGCGCAGACGGAAAAAAGAAGCAGCGGACAGAAAAGGGTAAGGAAAAGGAAGATATTTTTATTTCGGATATTGAAAAAAATACTGGACTATTTTGACATTTTGTGAGAAAATAATAACAAGTATGATGTGATAATTTTAACGAGCAAAGTACTTCACAATTACTACTTATTTGAAAGGAGTTTTACAATGATTTATTCACATGAAGTAGAGAAGATGTGCACAGTTGCACAGGGCGTTCATCATGGCGCAGCTCCGATCCCGGAAGAAGCAAAATGGGTAAAATCCAAACAGGTTTCCGACATTTCCGGCCTGACCCACGGTATCGGCTGGTGTGCTCCTCAGCAGGGCGCATGTAAGCTGACTCTGAATGTTAAGGAAGGCATCATCCAGGAAGCGCTGGTAGAGACCATCGGCTGCTCCGGTATGACCCATTCCGCAGCCATGGCATCCGAGATCCTGCCGGGCCTGACTGTACTGGAGGCATTGAACACCGACCTTGTATGTGATGCGATCAACACCGCTATGAGAGAGCTGTTCTTACAGATTGCATACGGCAGAACCCAGAGTGCGTTCTCCGAGGAAGGCCTGCCCATCGGCGCCGGACTTGAGGATCTGGGCAAGGGCCTGCGTTCTCAGGTTGGTACCATGTATGGAACTCTGAAGAAAGGTCCTCGTTATCTTGAGATGGCAGAAGGATATGTAACCGGAATCGCACTGGATGCGGAAGACCAGATCATCGGCTATCAGTTCGTAAGTCTTGGAAAGATGACAGATTTCATCAAGAAAGGCGACGATCCCAACACTGCATGGGAGAAGGCAAAAGGTCAGTACGGACGTGTTGCGGATGCGGTTAAGATCATCGATCCGCGCCAGGAGTGATGCAAAAGTCGCAAAGGGGAGTCCGCGTATCCGCATGACATGTGAAGCGGAAAATTTGCACTACATTTCTGTATAAATATTCAGGAGGGAAATACATATCATGGCATTATTCGAATCATACGAGAGACGTATCAAACAGATTAATGAAGTATTGGCAAGCTACGGCATCGCTTCTATCGAAGAAGCAGAGA
>CAJUJV010000100.1 GCA_910586845.1 uncultured Hungatella sp. | reverse complement strand
AGCGGTATCAGACAAATTCCAATGAGTGAAAAAGTGTATGAAGCGTTGGGGCGTGAACTGGTAACTGACTTTGTTACGGCTTTGGTAGAACTGGTTAAGAACGCCTATGATGCGGATGCGCCTAGCGTACAGATTATGATTGAAAATGCTAATACCCCTTATAGCCGCATTATTGTAGCAGACACAGGCTGTGGTATGACAGAGGAAGAGTTTGAGAATCGCTGGATGGTAATCGGGACTAGCAATAAGCTGAGCTTGCCGTATACGCCTAAAGGAAGAAAAAAAGCGGGTAAAAAAGGAATTGGACGTTTTTCTGTAGAACGTTTGGCAGAGCATGCAATGATTTATTCGTTTACTGAGAAGGAGTCATTTAAAGTTTTTTTGAATTGGAACCTTTATGAAGAAATATCGGTCGCCGGATTGCAACAGAGAATTCAGATTTTACGTAACAAGAATGATGTTTCAGCAGCAAAATATATTGCAAATCAGTTGGAATATTATTTGTCTCTGATGTTGGAAGGAGACAACAAAATTGAGCAGCAAAATGTGAGAAAAAAAGTTGGCAGAATTATTGATGACTATGAAGCTGCATATGAGCCTGCTTTTTTGCATCTGTTTGAGGAACAGATTCTTCCGATTTTAAAGAAGCAGGAAGAAGTGGAGCTTAAACTGGAAAATATTGACAATCCTTTGGAACAGATCAGAAATAAAGACGACGAAGAGACATACAATATTCTTTTTGCAGATGATGATTTAGATGTGAGTATAGAATATTGCGGAAACATATATTATTGTGAAATTCGAGTTACTGATTATGAAGGTACGAAAAAAAGAGGGCCTGTTGTAGAAGGTGAAAAGAAAAAAGAGTGGCAAAAGACAGGAAAGGTTTGCGAAATTTTGTACTATTATAAAAAAATGGATATTATAGACCTTTACATATATCCAAATGAGGATGAGAAGAAGATTGTGGTGCTAAGATAGTATTTTTAATCCCCTGCTACATTGGAACGGATATTGAGTTTGATATAGAATATGGTAATGGTATGGGTGTTGAAATATAAATATGAGGATAGACAGATGAGAAAGAAATACCAAATCTTGATGGCAAAGACAGGCAGAGGCACCGAAGAGGCATGGCTGCCGCTGTGGATGCACTTAAGAGATACTGTCGGCGTAATGAAGAAGCTGGTGCCAAAGTGGGTTCCCAAATCTGTCTTTTCCGCGGCTGAGATGGAGTATGAATCGTTTTTGTCAGCAGCGGTATTTCTGGCGGCCACCCATGATATAGGAAAGGCGACCTCCTGTTTTCAGAGCGTCATAACAAGAGACTGTGTAGACAAATACGCCGATATCGCGGACAGCGGTTTCGTGTTGAAAAAATCATACAGGGCAGCGGGAAAGACACCCCATGCCCATGCAGGACAATGGATTCTCCAAAGCGATGTCACAGGATTCGGCGTTCATGAAAGTCTGGCCATGGCAGTGGGAGCCCATCACGGCAAACCCATAGGTGCGGATTCGGTCATGGGAGAGTCGGATCTGGTCCGGCTGTATCCCATGAATTACTTTGGCACGGAGAAAAAGGATGAAACAAAAGCGCTGTGGAAGGAAGCGTGGAAAGATATTGTGGATGAGGCGCTGACGCTGGCAGGCGTTCAGTCAGTCACCGAGTTGCCGGTTCTGACACTGGAGGCCCAGGTACTGCTCTCAGGGCTTCTGATTGTGGCGGACTGGATCGCGAGCAACACGGCGTTCTTTCCGTTAATCTCGCTGGAAGAATGTGGGGATGAACATGTCTACCCGGAAAGAATCAAAAGCGGATGGGAGCGGGCGGCTTTTCCGGAAGGGTGGCATTCCGAAGTGGCGCGGATGGACAAAAAGGGATTTAAAGAACGATTCGGTTTTTTGCCTAATGAACCCCAGAATTCCATGATGGAAGCCGTGAACAATGCCAAGGATCCTGGTATATTCATTCTGGAAGCCCAGATGGGAATCGGAAAGACGGAGGCTGCGCTGGGAGCGGCGGAGATATTGGCATGCAAGAGGGAGGCGGGAGGGATTTTCTACGGGCTTCCCACCCAGGCGACCAGCAACGGCCTTTTTGGCAGGCTGTATCAATGGGGAGAAAAAGTTTCCCAGGAGACTGTGAACGCGATCCGTCTCGCCCACAGTTCCGCGGAGTTTCATGAGGAGTACCATCAGCTGATGATGAAGGGCAGGGCGTATGTGGACGACGACGGGCAGGACAGAGGAGGGCTGGAGGTGAATCCCTGGTTTCAGGGAAATAAGAGAGCGCTTTTGGCGGATTTTGTTATAGGGACAGTAGATCAGTTTTTGATGGCTTCCTTGAGACGGAAACACTTTATGCTGAGGCATATAGGTCTGGCCGGAAAAGTGGTAATCATTGACGAGTGCCACGCCTATGACGCCTACATGAACCAGTACTTGGAACGATCGCTGCAATGGCTGGCCGCGTACCATGTGCCAGTTATTTTGTTGTCCGCTACCCTGCCCTTTGACAGGCGTAAGGCGCTGGTGGAATGCTATGTGAAGGCATATGCCCGATACCATTTAAAGAAGAAAAAACCGGAGATTACATACCGATGTCCTGATTGGGAAAAGAATACAGGTTATCCCCTTATAACATGGACTGATGGAGAGACCGTTGAGCAGATGACGATTGAGCAGAACATTCCGGATAAGATTGTAAGGATCCAGTGGGCAGACAGCATGGTGGATATGGTCCGGCTGCTGGATGACCGGCTGGAGGAAGGTGGGTGTGCCTGCGTTATCGTAAATACGGTAAAAATGGCCCAGAAGATTTATGAGGAATGTAAAAGGGCAATGGAAGACGTAAATCTGGTGCTGTATCACGCCCAGTTTACGACGCCGGACCGTTACAAAAAGGAACAGGCCCTCTTAAAGAAAATGGGAAAGGCCTCCCATGACCGGGACCGGTATCGATTTATTCTCATCGGCACACAGGTGCTGGAGCAGTCTCTGGACTATGACGCGGATCTGATGGTCACACAGCTATGTCCCATGGATCTGCTGCTGCAGAGAATCGGACGTCTCCACAGGCATAGTAAACGGGATGAGGGAGAGCAAGATTACACCAGACCCCCCGGCCTGCGGGATCCCCAGTGCGTAATTCTGCGGGAAGACGGACAGGCGTACGACGAGGGCAGCAAGGCGGTGTACGGAGAGTATCTTTTGATGAGGACAGAGCAGATTCTGCCGGGAGAGATCAAGATACCCGGAGACATTACCGCCCTGGTACAAAAAGTTTATGATGAGGATGATGACCTGGGATTATCCGGCCAATTGTATATGGATGCCAGGAATCAGCATAAAGAAAGGCGAAAAGGGAAAAAACAGGAGGCAAAAAGTTATCTGCTGGAGAAGCCGTCATCTAAAACCATACAGGCTATTCTTGACAATTTGGAGGGTTCAAGCGAAAAGACGGCGGAAGCAGCCGTCAGGGACGGGGTGTCTTCCATTGAGGTACTGCTGATGAAAATGGGGGAGGAAGGCAAAGTCCTGTTTCCGGGAGAGTCTGGGGATAAAAGCATCGGCCTGTCGGTTATGGAGACGCCGGACAGCGTCCAGGGGAGGAAGGTCGCCATGGAACGGTTAAAGCTGCCCCACGTGTTTGGCGCTGTCTGGAACCGGGATAAGACTATCAGGGAGCTGGAGGAGATAAACAGGAGACAGCTGCCTCAGTGGCAGATGTCCCCGTGGCTGCAGGGAGAATTGATCCTGATGCTTGATTCGGACGGCTGCGGGGAGCTGAACGGGTATACCCTTCAGTATACGTTTGAGAAGGGGCTGGAATACGAAAGAAAGGAGGAGAAGGATGGAGGAGAGGGAGTTTAATCTCTTGGATGAGCCGTGGATCAAGGTGATAACACCGTCCATGGAGCAAAAAGAGGTGTCGCTGACAGATGTTATGATCCATGCCCATGAGTACAAAGACCTGGCTGGGGAGATGGCCACTCAGGATGCGGCGCTGCTTAGAATGCTTCTGGCAGTAGCGGTGACGGTTTTTTACCGGTATGACGCCAATGGGAAGGAGGAACCGCTGATCTCTGAGGACGACGAGGAAGATGACGTAGAGGATGATGACACAAGTGGAAATACGGTGCTGAGACGCTGGAAACAGTATTGGAAGCAGGGACGGTTTCCCAAGCAGGCCCTGGAGGGCTGTCTGGAGGCCTGGCGTGAGAGGTTCTGGCTGTTTCATCCAGAGACACCGTTCTGGCAGGTGAAGGATCTGAACTTCGGGACATCGTATGATGTGGAGTGCCTGTTTGGCAATGTCAAGGAGAGCAACAATGTGAGAACCAGGCATCATTTCAGCATGACAGAGGGGGAGGAGGTAAATCGGTTAAGCTACGGCGAGGCGGCCCGCTGGCTGGTACATTTGAACGGGTACGCGGTGAATCTGAAAACCGATAAAAAGGCGCCTGGGCCAGGGCTTCCTGTAGGAGTGGGACGACTTGGACGGCTTGGATTTGTCATGGTGAACGGGGAGAATCTGTTTCAGATTTTGATGCTGAATCTGTGTGCCCACAACGAGGATAAAGAGCTTTGGGGGCAGCCGAGGCCTGCGTGGGAACAGGCGGTTCGGACGGAGCAGGGCTGTGAGAGGGAGACATTTGACAATCTTCCAGAGCTATATACCATGCAGTCCAGGCGTATTTCACTGGAGAGGGACCAGAACGGACGGCTGACAGGATTCCGGGCTATGGGCGGCGATTTTTGTCCTCTTGAGAATGCTTTTAGCGAACCCATGACCATCTGGAAAGAGAAGAAGGGGGATAAAAAGACGGATCCTTCCTATTTCCTGCCGCAGACTCACAATCCGGCGGTTCACGCATGGAGGGAATTTGCGGTGCTGCTTGAGCGGAAAGAACATATCCCCGGAGTCGTGCGGTGGATTCAGACACTGTATGGTGAAAAAATGCTTCCTCCGGATTTTCTCCTCACGTTTCGTATGATCGGGATGGTATATGGGGATCAGATGAATTATACTTATGGAGATTGTGTTAATGACACGCTTTCCATGTCAGCAGACCTTCTGGCGGATTTGAGCAGAGCGTGGAGAAGCCGTATTGCGGATCAGGTTGAGAAATGTCAGAATACAGCGTCGGCCGCCCTGAGCCATGCCGCCTCCAAACTGAGCAGGCTTCTATATGGAACCGGATCCGCGAAAAACGGCATAAGAGATGCCCTAGTGAGACAATATTATTTTTCTGTGGACGGACCGTTCAGGCAATGGCTTGTGAGCATAGACCCTATAAAGGACAGCCCAGATGAAAAGCAGGCCCAGTGGGAGAGACAATCCTATTACTACGCCAGAAAGACCCTTGAAGACTATGTGGCCGACCTGGGGACAGACATTTATATGTACCGGGAAGAGGAATCTAAGGATGGGCCAAAAAGGCTGCTGACGATCCCCCGGGTTGTGAATGAGTTTTTGAGGGAACTGGGCAGGATTTACATTTTGACAGAGGACGAGGAGTAGAAAGGGGAGAACATGGGCAGAAAAGCGGAGATCGAGACTTTTGTGGGGAGAAAAATATATATTCTTCAGGCAGAAGCGGATTTGAGCAGCGGAAAGGCGATGCTGGCCAACCTGCGGCGGGGCGTGGGGCGGGAACCCGGAGAGCTTCCGCAGCTTTTCGGAATTCTTTTGTCGGACATGCCGGAAGATTTCTGGAGCAAGAGCGGAACAGCCACAAAGGAGGAATGGGTGTGTTACACTGCGCTTACTCTGTATGCACTGCACCAGCAGGGGTATGATGCCAAAAGCCAGCATATGCATACAGATGAGGGCGTGAGCTTAGGAAAGGCTATGTATAAGCTGGCAGCCTCCTATGACGGCGATCCCAACGCAGAGCAGAGAGTCGTGCAGAAGATGCGGATACTGGCCACATCAGCGGATGTAAAGGAGCTGTCTCACCACTTGCGGGGAATTGTGCAGCTGTTGAAAGCCAATGGCATTTCCCTGAATTATAAGCGGCTGGCCGGTGATCTCTATGAGATGCAGTTTCCGGATGGAAAAAGAAAAGTTTGTCTTAGGTGGGGACAGGATTTTTATGGGGGAAGAGATAAGAAGGATAATCAGGAGAGCAAAAGCGGAGAGGAGAAAAGATAAATGAGCAAAAATATGTATATTGATTTCCATGTGATCCAGACGGTTCCGCCCAGCTGTGTCAACAGGGACGATACAGGCAGTCCCAAGACGGCGATGTATGGAGGGGTAATGAGAGCCAGGGTGTCCTCCCAGGCATGGAAAAGGGCTATGAGACAGATGTTTAAAGAATTGTTCACATCAAAGCATATAGGATATCGGACGAAAAAACTGTCAGAGTTGGTTGTCAATCAGATATGTACAGACAACGAAGATTTTACGGCCGAAGGTATGGACAAGACGGTAAAGGAAGTGCTGGAGTTAGCCGGGGTAAAGGCCGGATCGGACAAGAAGGACGCGCTGTTCTTTGTGAGCGCCCGGCAGATTAAAAATCTCGCAGACCTGACGGTGAAATATTACAGAGACCCTGGGTCAAAAGATGCCAAAAAGAAAACATACAAATCCGATCTGGAAAAGGCGGTGAAGGATGAGCCCAGCGTAGATATCCTGTTGTTTGGGCGTATGGCGGCAAGTAACCCCAGCCTGAATTACGATGCGGCTGCCCAGGTAGCCCACACCATATCCACCCATGGGGTGAGCAATGAGTACGATTATTTTACGGCAGTGGATGACTGCGGAGGGGAGGACAGTGCCGGCGCGGGGCACCTGGGCACAGTGGAATTTAACTCCTCCACCATGTACCGTTACGCGACAATCAATATCAGAGAGCTGGCGGAAAACCTTACCTGTGAGGAACTGAAGATGGCGGCAAGAGGTTTTGCGGAGGCGTTTATCCGCTCAATGCCCACGGGAAAACAAAATACCTTTGCCAACAGGACTCTTCCCAATATGGTCTATGTCGCGGCGCGCGAGGATCAGCCGGTTAATCTGGCCGGGGCCTTTGAGAGACCGATTACGGCTGGGAACGGAGGTTATGTGGAGGCATCGGAGGAGGCTCTGGCAGCCTATGCGGGCAGGCTGTATGAGGACTATGGAAACAAGCCGGTTAAAGCCTGGGTGATCGGAAAAGACTGTGAGAAGTTGGGAGAAAAAGTAAATTTGACGGAGCTTTTGGATCGGATTGAGCAGGTGACGGAGACATATTTTGATGAAGGGAAGTGATGGTTTGTATACATTGCTGCTTAGACTCAGCGCTCCGCTGCAGTCATGGGGATCTGAATCCGTATATGACAATCGGGAAACCGATTACATGCCTACCAAGAGCGGGGTCATCGGAATGGCGGCAGCAGCTCTTGGGAGAAAGAGGGGCGAGCCGCTGGATGATCTGGCAAACCTGGGATTTGGTGTCAGGGTTGATCAGCAGGGAGTAAGGCTGAATGATTTCCAGATTACCCAGATGGGAGAAAAACTTAACGCGAATCTGTCTAACCGGGTTTATTTGAGTGATGCCATGTTTCTGGCCGGTTTAAGCTGTGGGGATATGGAGTTTCTGAAAGGTTTGGAAAATGCCCTCACACACCCAAAGTTTTCCATGTTTTTGGGCAGGCGCTCCTGTCCTCCGACCCAGCCTCTGGTCCTGGGAATACGGAACCGGGATTTATATCAGGCTCTTTTGGATGAGGAATGGCTGGTACCGGATTGGAGGAGGGGGGCGCAGTTTCGCTTTTCCGATGAACTGCATCTTAGGATCGTGGTGGATGACAGACAGGGGGGAGCCGTCAAAAAGGATGTGCCCAGATCTTTTTCGTCATTTAAGCGGGAATACGGATACCGGTACTTAAGGGAGATGCCAGGAAAAGTAGTGGCCAAGAGGGAGTGTCCGGTTCCGACGGAACATGACCCTATGATGGAATTGAGGTGAGATTTATGTATCTTTCGAGAGTTGGGTTGGATGTGTCGAGAAGAAAGACTCAGATTGCGCTTGTTTCCCCCAATAAAATCCATGGCGCGGTGGAGGAGGCATTTGCCCGGAAACAGGACAGAAACCTGTGGCGGATCGACAGGCTGGGAGGCCACACGTATCTGCTGATTGTAAGCGCTGAAAAGCCGGATCTGTCAAAAATAGCCGCTCAGTTTGGATTTGACAATGACTGCGGGGAATCAAAGGAGTATGACAGGCTGCTGGAGCGAATCCAAACAGGTTCAAACTGGCATTTTCGTCTGACAGCCAATCCGGTTCACAGCATTCAGGGCGGGAAGAAAAGGGGGAAGGTTGTGGCTCACACTTCGGAAAAGTATCAGCTGGAATGGCTGGAGAAACAGGCAATGAAGAGAGGGTTTCGCGTTCCTCCAGGTGGAGCGTATATCACGGAGGAGAATTGGCGTATTTTTTCCAAGCGTGATTCCAGTCAAAAAGTACGGATTCTTGAAGTGGTGTTTGAGGGGAAGCTGTGTGTTGAAAACGCGGATATTTTCAGGGACACGCTGGTTAACGGCATAGGCCGGGAGAAGGCCTACGGCATGGGAATGCTTACCGTGGTGGGGACAGGGGTTTAGATGGAACAGAACGAGAGAATCGAAAAGCCTGAGATCCAGGCATTGCCCCGTGTGCAGGACCGTATGACTTTTATTTATCTGGAGAGGTGCAAGATCAACCGAGACAATGGAGCCATCACGGTAAAGGTTGAAAATGGTATCACCCACATACCGGCGGCCGCGATTTCCGTGGTGCTTCTTGGCCCGGGAACGGATGTGACCCACAGGGCAATGGAGCTGATGGGCGATGCGGGGGTTACGGTCATCTGGGTGGGGGAGCATGGGGTCCGGTATTACGCCTACGGGAGAGCGCTTACGAATCATTCCACGCTTTTGATCAAACAGGCCCAGCTTGTAAGCAATGAGAAGAAACATATTCAGGTTGCCAGGATGATGTATCAGATGAGGTTTCCCAATGAGGATGTCTCAAAGCTGACCATGCAGCAGTTAAGGGGACGGGAAGGCAGCAGGGTTCGCGCCGTTTATCGGGAACAATCAAAGAAATGGAATGTGCCGTGGAACAGGAGGGATTACCGCCCGGAGGACTACGAGAGTGGTGATCCGGTCAATAAGGCGCTGTCAGCGGGAAATGCCTGTCTATATGGACTTGCCCATGCCGTGATATGCGCCCTTGGCTGTTCCCCGGGACTGGGATTTGTCCATGTGGGACATGAACTGTCTTTTGTGTATGATATCGCTGATCTGTATAAAGCCTCCACAACCATACCGATTGCGTTTGAGATGGCTGCGGAAAACGCGGATGATATAGGCAGTGCCACAAGGCGCAGACTGCGGGAAGAATTTAGAAAAGGGCGTATTTTGGAGCGTATGGTCCATGACATTAAGCTTCTGCTGGCCGACGGGGAGTGGGAGGAGGATTATAAGAGTACTCTTTATCTTTGGGATAATATACAGGGTGAGCTGGAGCATGGGATCTCTTACGCGGAGGCGGGTGATGAAGAGTGATCGTTATTTGTGTTTCTAATTGTCCGCCTGGGCTGAGAGGCGATCTGTCCAAATGGCTAAGTGAAGTGAATACTGGCGTTTATATAGGAAAACTGAGCGCGAAAGTGAGGGATGAACTGTGGAAGAGGGTCTGCGACAGCATAAGGAGCGGACAGGCAACTATGGTTTATTCTACAAATAATGAGCAGGGGTACACATTTCAAACCCATAACACTACATGGGTTGCTACGGATTATGAGGGGATCACATTAATGAAAAGGCCATTGTTGGTAGATAGTGATTCCGTCAATGACAGCCCGATAAAGCAGGGATTCAGCAAAGCATCAAAGTTTAAGAAACAGGGAGCGGCATTAAAAAACAGAGCGTCTGACAGTTACGTTGTCTTGAACATAAAGACAACTGGCGCGGAATATGACACAGACAGGATTTTTGAGGTGGGTTTGCTGAAAATTTGTGGAGGTGAAATAGGCGATCAGCTACATTGTCTTTTGCGGTGCGGGAGAAATATACCGGAGACAGTGACAAAGCTTACTGGAATTTCGGATGAAATGATAGAAAGGAAAGGGATTGGGGAGGAAGAGGCGCTTGATAAGATTCAGGAATTTATTGGAGACGACCTGGTTATAGGCTATGATGTACAGATTGATATGAAATTTATCCAAAGGCTTGGAGAGAGGGTGGGAAAACAGATATTGATTACAAAAGTAAGAGATGTTTTGCAGCTTGTCAGGCGAAAAGTTGATGATTTGGAAAACTATCAGTTGGCGACAGTTGCAGCATACTTTTCATTG
>CAJUJV010000099.1:10194-10499 GCA_910586845.1 uncultured Hungatella sp. | reverse complement strand
GAAGGGTAGTGGACTTACCGCATCCAGATGGACCTACGAAAATAATGAATTCCTTGTCAGCGATCTCCAGGTTAAAATCTTTTACTGCTACAAATCCGTTAGGGTATGCCTTTGTTACATTCTTCAATGACAAGCTAGCCATTCTCAAATCCTCCTGTTGAAAGAAAATATAAATTACAGGGAAGTCCCTTGTGTTATTAATTGTATGATACACGAAAGACCATTTTTATGCCATATTGTAATTTACCAAAAACCTTTTTTTTATTTGGCTAATCTGTATATTGTTTTTTTTTCCCTCTTAAAAA
>CAJUJV010000099.1:0-10184 GCA_910586845.1 uncultured Hungatella sp. | reverse complement strand
CATAATTTCATTTCTTTTATGTTAATATTCGATAAAGCCCTCTCCGAATACCTCCCGGACATCGGAGACGATCAGAAATGCCTTTTTGTCAAATTCTGCCACGATCTCTCTCAGGGCCACGATCTCCTTTTTGGACACCACGCAGAAAAGCATCTTTTTATTCTGCCCCGAATACATGCCCACCGCATCCACCGCCGTGACGCCCCGCTCCATCCTGGTCATGACAGCCTGGGCGATCTCCTGATACCGGTCGGAGATGATATAGGCCTGTTTGGAAAATTTCAGACCCTCCAGCAGACCGTCGGACACTTTAGCCACGGCATAGATGGCGATCAGGGCATAGAGAGCATAGCGGACTCCGAAAACCGCCGCGCCCAGTATGACTACCATGGCATCCAGCACCTGCATGATCTGAGCGATGGAATAATGGCGCATCTTTCTCTGTATGAGGGCCGCCAGCATGTCCGTGCCTCCCGTGGTGGCCCTGAACAGAAACACAAGACCTGTGCCCAGGCCGCTGACGATGCCTCCGAACAGAGACGTCAGCAGCAGATCTTCCATAAGAAACGGGATCTCCGGTATCACGTACAGAGATACGGACAGAGCCGCCGTAGCCGTCAGGGTACGTTTGATAAAGCTCCACCCCTTGATCTTCCAGGCCGCCAGAAACAGAGGGATGTTGCACAGCGTATTGGTAAGCCACAGGGGAATCCCTGCCACGCTCTTCAGGATGATGGCGATGCCCGACACTCCTCCCGTGACCAGATTAATGGGGTCATACATATTCTTGATGGCAAAACCCATAATAAATGCTCCCGCGATGATCAGGGCATATTCTGCAAAAACCGGATATTTCTTCATTGCATCCTCCCATATAGTAAACAAAAATGAAAACAGCGGTGCCAGAGCAGGCGCCGCCATGTGATATCATGTATTACCGTTTTCTTGCCAGCAGATTGATCCATACGGTATCCGGGTGGCCGGACCTTGCATCCTCGGTCTCCCAGGTCTTCACGATCTCGAAAAGACCTGTCCTGGACACCAGGGAAGTCAGGCTGTCTGCCGTGTAATCGGTGAAATACCGTTCTCCCCGGAAACCTTCAAAATCTCCCTTTTTCACTGACATATACAGTACTCCTTGATGACACAGAGCATCATGAAGTCGTCCCAGAATCTCAGGCATCTCGTTTTTGGGAACATGAACCAGCGCGCCGCAGGCCCAGATGCCGTCAAACACATCTTCAAACTCCATCTCGTCAAATGTCATCTGAAGCACATCCAGTCCTGTATGTATCTCCGCCAGTTTGCACATCTCCTCGGAAGCATCAAGAGGCGTCACGTCAAAGCCCATCTCGTACATGGTGAGAGAGTCCCGCCCGGAACCGCATCCCAGATCCAGGATAGTGTCTCCCTCTTCCAGCAGCTTTAAGAACTCCTCCATGATCTCGCTCATGTCCACATCAACGGTATCTTCGTATACTTTCGCCGCATACTTATTATAATATTCTATCGAGTCCAAGACGAACCTCCTATAACCTTTCTATAGTCTTTTCTGTTATCTTAATCTTACCTTCTTTTAAGAGCCGGCCCACGGCCCGTTTAAATGCATTCTTGCTGAGATGGAATTCTCTTTTGATGATCTCGGGAGACACCTTGTCATTAAAAGGCAGAACCCCTTCATATTCATCGATCACCTTCAGCACCAGCTTGGAATCCGCATCCATCTGCACATAGGCTTTTTCCCTGGGGCTCAGATCCAGCTTGCCGTCCTCCCTCACCTTAAGGACTCTGGCCTCCACCTGATCTCCCTCATGGATGTCGCCGTACAGTTCTTTATCCGGGATCAGACCGTAATATTTGTTGTCCACTGCCACAAAGGCTCCCAGGTTCTCATTGATCTCATATACGGTTCCCGTAACCTTGTCGTCCTTTTTGTAGGGGGACTCATTGCTCATGTAGGGGTAAACCTTCATGGTAGCAGCCAGGCGCATGCTCTTGTCCACATACAGGGCCACCAGACACTCCTCTCCGGCCCGGACCCTGCGGGTCTGCTCCTTAAACGGAAGCAGAAGATCCTTCTCCAGTCCCATGTCCAGAAACGCGCCGATCTTTCCCACTTCTTTTACCTTCAGAACAGCGGTCTCTCCCACCTGAAGTCTAGCCTGGGCCGTGGTGGCGATCAGGCGGTCGCTGGAATCCTTGTAAATGAAGACATCCAGCTTATCTCCTGTCTCCGTTCCCTCCGGAACCTGCTTCCTCGGAAGAAGGACCGCCTGGTCCGCTCCTGCCTTCTCTCCCAGGTATACGCCGAATTCTTTCTTTCTGACAACTTCCAGAAGCTGCCGTTTTCCTATCTCTATCATCTTTTTCCTCATTCCCGCAGCCATACCACTGCATAGGGGGCGCCCTGGTCACTGTACAGAGCCGTCACATATCCCTCTTCGGTCCTGCTGACTCTCGGTATCATATAATCTCCCAAAACCGCTGCCTTTTTATACTCCACCCGGAGCTCTTTTACAGAAATCTCCTGGGGCAGCGACTCTCTTGCTATCTCTACATACCGGGCATTATTGACATGATGGTTGGTATCCAGATGGTGTCTGGACACAAGGATCCGGGGCCTTTCCTCGTATTCCTCCGGAAGAGCAATCTTTCTGGAGGCGTAATCCATGGTCAGTCTGGGCTGAGCCTCTCCGTACCCCCGGATATCCTCCGGGGTGATCCTGGCCGGCTTCTGCCTGACCGTGTCAAAGAAAAACCATACGGAGGCTGCCCTTGCCAGATAGCCGCCTTCCTGATCCTGAAGGGTAAAATTACGGTATCCGTAGATCCCCTTAAAATCATAAGGCCATGTGCTGATGACGATCTTCTCTCCCAGGACAGGATAACGGTCTATAACGATCTGCCAGGACGTAAGCCACCAGGCCCTGCCATGTTCCGTCAGATACCTGACCCCCATACCCAGATCCTCTGACTGAAAGGTAGAGCAGTCCTGAAAATAGTTCAGTATTCCTGTGAGGGACAGCCGCCCCTCTTCGTCGGTCTCGCTGTACCGGACCCTGCTGTCAAACTGATACATCTTTCCTGCTCCCTTTCAAAACAAAATCAGTACCATTATATAGTATTTCTCCCGGAATGTCCAGAGGTTTCAAATCCAATCCGACGGTCAGTCCTGGAGCCGTTCTGGATGCGGTCGGCGTATTCTGCCTGTCTGATGGCCTTTTCTACGTCTTCATATTCCACTGCCTGCATTTCTGCCCTGGTATACGATTTTTTGTCCTGCTTCAGCACCCTCTCTGCCGTATACAGCAGAGAAGTCTCAAAAAGGCTTCTGGCCTCCCGGCCGTTTCCGAAGTTTGTATCCTTCACCCTTTTTTCAAAATAGTTGTACAGGATTCCTTCGGTTTCCTTGGATAAGAGATAATTCTGCCGTTTCGCAATGTGGTAAAAAATCCCCACCATCTCCCTGGGACTGTAGGACGGAAAATAGATCGTCGAAGTAATACGGCTCTTGATCCCCGGATTGGCATCCAGAAACTCTTTCATCTTATTATTTTTATCAGTGACGTCCTTCCCGCCGTATCCTGCGAATATGACCAGCTTATCCGTGGAGTGTTCCTCCAGTTCGATGATCAGCTGCGCCAGCGCTTCCTTGCTGAAAGAATCCACTTCGCCGTAATCCCCCACCAGGGCATAGGCCTCGTCAATTACGATAATATCGTTCTGCTCAAAAAGCGCTTTTGTCTTTGGCGCGGAATGGCCCACATACATGCCTTTCAGCTCTGCGCCGTTGACACATACAAACCGGTTATCGGAAAGCAGCTGTTCATCCACCATCATCTGTCCCATGATCCGTGCCACGGTTGTCTTGGCGGTTCCCGGCGCGCCCAGCATCACATGGACATTGTGGTATACGCTTCCTCCTATACGCATGCGCCTTCTTATCCGATTGTATTTCATGATGTTTACCACATTCAGTACCTGCTTTTTGACCTCATCCATACCGATCAGCTCATCCAGAAGACCGCTCTTTTCATCCTTCTTCGTTTCTTTTTTCCTGCGGACAACGGTCCTGCAGAAACGGTTCAGAAAATCGAAATCCTTATTCTCGATCATCCGCTCATCCGGAGAATCCCAGTCCTTTACCGCATACTTAACGATATTTTCGATCAGCTGACACTTGTCCTGATCCGTCATAACGGAGATGATATTGACCAGACGCTCATAGGAAAATCCCTTTGCCGTCACAATGTTGCGCGCCGCAAAATTTCCCCTGAACAGCAGCCGGTAATACTTTTTCATCTTTTTTTCATCCGTATTCAGAAAAAACTCATCTGCGGAAAAGCTTAACACAATATGATTCCATCTGCCGTCTCTCGAATAATCCGCCATATACGGATCGGAAGAGTCATCTTCCAGATCCTGGATTTCGATCATATCCATATTGGAACAGCAGCGTATCAAATAGACCTTTTCATTGTTCTGAAAATACCGGAGACAACTTTCATAGGCGTCTTCTGCCATGTTGAACTGAAACGGAGCGCAGAAGTCGGACTCGTTTCTGGACACGATGCAGACGGAATAATTTACACACTCCGTCCAATAAGGCCTGTGCTGCAGATTGTTTTTAAATCCCTCAACAAAATAATTTCTTTCTGCAAAAGGATCCCTGTTGACCGACGGCGCCCCGTAGCTGATCAGATCCTTCTCCCTGATAACCGGGATCCTCCCTTCGCACTCGGTCCACTCTCTGTCGCCGGTGTCTGTCTCGTTAAGATACTTATCCCATTCCTGATCTGTATACATTCCGTGCTTCCGGTTAAAGCACGCCGCAAGGTATGTAACCGCAAGATAGCCCTGCTCCAGGTTCTTCGTCGTAATGAGAATATATCTAGGTTCTTTTTTCTTCGAGATCAACGCCTCCAGACCCGAAAACTGAGCCGCGCCTTTTCTTATGTCTGCTTTCAGTGTTTTCATATCCACCAGAGTAGGGATATTTAAATATTCCACCCGCTCTTTCACTTCATTGTCAAGGATCATTGTCTGAAGATAGGGTTTCAAGACAGAAAGATTTCTTTTCGCAGTTTCCATTATAAAACCTCCTTTTCAAAATCCTTTTTGTTGTAAAAGATTTTAGCAAAAGGAGGTCTGCAATACTGCTGTCTTTATCAGCTGTAATATTCCATTCCCATGGCGATACGGTTCTTCACCCGCTCCCGGCATTTTTTCGGAGAAAGTATCTGGCAGTCGCTGCAGTATTGGGTGGCCCACAGTTCCACACCTCCCACAGCTGCTTCCGCCACAACCTTATACCAGGTTATACCCTGAGCCTGATAATACCCGCGGTCATGATGCAGATATCGCTCTAATAATTCATCCCCTGCCGGAGTGATCTTTACATGCTTTCCAAACACGTCGATGACAGTGTTCATAATATAGTTTTTTCCTGTGTCCCTGCACAGCACCACAATCTTTTCTTTTTCCCCGCCGAACATCACCGGGTGTTCATGCCGGTACTGAACCGGGTTAAAACCTCCTCGCCTGTCCGACCTGTCTGTTTCCACTTCCCTGATGTCCGTGATCCGGTCTATCCGCATATTTACAATACTGTCGTATTTTTTATGGTAGACCAGCAGATAGTAATAACCGTTGCTCCACATCATATAGAGGGGATCCAGTATTTTGGGATAGCCTTTCCGCGGTACCAGTTTCTTTTTCCAGTTGTAACAGCAGTAAGTCACCTCGGCCAGGTTCCGGTTCCTGATAATACGGATCAGCTCTTCAATATTTACGAGAAGTCGGGAGTCCTCCTCTCTCTCTTCTCTCGCATGATCGAAATATTTGCCTTTCGGAAACGACCGGGGCCGGAACCGCACCAGCTTTCCTATGATATCTGTAATATCCTCCTCGCTGAAATAGCTGTAGGTTTCCACGGCATCCTTCAGAAGCAGTAATTCGGGAGTCTTCAGGCTTCCCTCATAGTAATAATACTGTTTGGGCGCCTGCCCTTCCTCCGGCATACGGTATGGGATAAAACGGTTTCCTTTTTTCATCACGCATATAACGGAATATCCATACCGCGCTTCTGCCTCATCCGGGTCCATGCCCTGAGGAAAGATCTTGTCCGTCAGCTCTTCCAATGTACGTTTCACCGTGTCATAGCTCACCACCGAACCCCCGGAAGAAAGATAGCCAAATTCCTGGTTCACCATGTCTCTGATCTGAGAAACCGAAAGAGGATGCTCATCGTCAGAAGCACTTGACAGGACCTGCAGAATATAGAACAGATTCAGGCGTGAGCTTTCCGGCTTATTCCTTTTCTCCATAAGATACCCCACCCCGTTCTTCTGTTAATCCGGATTCGCCTTATTCCACGCGGCAAAGGTTTTAAATAAGCCGTCGATGCCGCCTGAGGTGTATCCCTGTCCCTCCAGCCTGATCTTCATTTTCTTTTTAAAGTCAGCCTTCCAGATGCCTTTTATCTTATATGTGGCGTTCTGAGTCAGCGCCAGCGGCCAGCCTGCGCAGTCATACCAGGTATAGTAAAAGGCCTCCAGCAGCTGCCATCTCTTGGCGTACTTTGAATGATTCAGATAATATGTATTAAATCCCTCATTGTTAAACCAACCGTTCATTTTCTTCCCTCCATTCTTGCTTCTATTCCTTATGGAATATCCGGCAGGTAAAATCATTATAAGGGATTTAGAAGGAGAAGGGAATATCTGAAAACACGAAATTTGACGAAAAACAGAGAATCCCGGTCCGGAATCGAGCAGGGCAGGCTTTTCTCCTGCTCGCCGCGCGTCCCCGTGCCGCCGACAGACGGTAATACTCCTTTCGGGAGCTGCGCAAAAAAAAGACAGGAACACCGTAAACCGGTATTACTGCCTCTTCCCAAGCTGGGCTACAAGGATTCGAACCTTGAAGATGACGGAGTCAGAGTCCGTTGCCTTACCATTTGGCGATAGCCCAATTTTATCCCGCGCTGGTTTATCTCAGCGACGAGATATATATTACCACATGCCTTAAAATCCGTCAACCCTTTTTTTCAAATTTTTTAATTTCATTTCCGATATCTATAAGTTTCTGCAGCTTCTTCAGCGCCCTCCGATATTTGGACAAAACCGTGGACAGGGGACAGCCCAGATATTCCGCGATCTCCCTGTGCTTCATCTGTCCGGCATCGTGGAGCAGCACGATCTTTCTCTCTTCCTCCGACAGCTGCGCCAGGGCGTCCAGCAG
The DNA here is from genome assembly GCA_910586845.1 of uncultured Hungatella sp. Taxonomy (GTDB): domain Bacteria; phylum Bacillota; class Clostridia; order Lachnospirales; family Lachnospiraceae; genus UBA3402. Next base: position 2,942 of record CAJUJV010000099.1, on the reverse strand, counting down.
CAGCTGTTTTTCCGGGGCCAGTTCAATCTGGGCGCACAGCTCTCCCGGCGTCTCCTCCTCCAGCTCTTCATAACTGATCTGAGGATGCTCCCGCTGTTTTCTGAGCCGCATGTAGCAGAGATTTCTGGCAATGGTTAAGAGCCATGCCATGGGCTTCCCCTCAGGTCTGTACTGCTCTGCCTGGTTCCAGGCAGTCATATAGGTATCCTGCATCACTTCTTCCGCGTCCTGGGGATGTTTCAGTATGGACAGGGCGTAGCTGTATACTCCTTTCGCGGTTGTCTCATACAACCTTCGAAACGCTTCCTGATCTCCTGTCCTCATTAACAGTAAAAGTCTGTCTTCCGCCGCCTTCCTCATGCCGTCCCTCACCTGTCGTCAGATTGATTCAGGGTCCTCCGCGCAGAAGCTGTTTTCAACAGTTATCACACAGTTATATCTTTGATCTCTCTTCTGCAGTTCCTCTGAAATCCTGATCCTTAGTGTATCCCGCATGACCTCATTATAATCTCTCGGAACCACAACATCAAAAATTAAATTGATCTGACGGCTTCCGTCTACCAGCCGCAGATCATGAAACTCCAGCCTGGAATCCAGACCTGCCAGAACCTGTGTAATCTGTTCCTTCACGGCAGCTGTTCTCTGATCATGAGTCTCTACCGGATCCATGTGGATCACCAGAAAAATTCCCAGTTTCCTCAGGCATTCCCTCTCTATGGTATCTATAATCTCATGGCTGACCTGGATATTCTCATCGACAGGTACTTCCGCGTGGATGGAGGCCATGCTCCTGGAAGGCCCGTAGTTGTGAACGATCAGATCATGAGTTCCCACGATCCCGTCGTACTGCTCCACAAACTCTTTGATCTCCCTGTAGACCTTGGGATCAACGGCCTCGCCGATCAGAGGGGCCAGAGTATCTCTGGCAATATTGACTCCTGCGATCATAACCGCCGCCGATACCATCAGGCCCACGATACCGTCAATATTGATGCCTGACACTCCAAAGACTACCAGTGACAGAATAGTGGCCGAAGTCGCTGCCACGTCTCCAAGGGAATCCGCTGCCGTAGCCATCATCACCGAAGACTGGATCCGTTTTCCCAGAGTCCGGTTAAAAAGTCCCAACCACAGCTTTATCCCTATGGACATCAGCAGGATCAGGACCGATACACTATGGAACACCATCTCCTGGGGATGGCGTATTTTTCCTATGGAGGTCTTGAAAAGGGAAAATCCCACCTGGATCACCAGAAATGCGACAATAAAAGCAGAGATATACTCGATGCGTCCATGACCAAAGGGGTGATGCCTGTCTGCCGGCTTCTGAGCCATTTTCACCCCTGCAAAACTGATAATGGACGAAGCAGCATCCGACAGATTATTAAAGCCGTCTGCCATGACAGAGATGCTGTGGACCAGGATCCCCAGCAGGATCTTGGACACAAACAGGATGAGATTGCAGCAGATCCCCACCATACTGGCCAGCACGCCATAGGCTGTTCTCACATTAATGTCTTCTGTTTTTTCGTAATCTTTTACAAACCATCTGACCAACCGATCTGTCATCTGCCATCGCCTCCGAAAATTTCTGTTCCATAGACAGCTTTTGTGAGAAAAAGTCCTTTTGCCGGCGCGGTAAATCCGGCTGTCTGCCGGTCCAGTCCTTCCAGGGTCTCTGCCACGGACCGGGGAGTCCGTCTGCCCAATCCTGTCTCAATCAGCGTTCCCACTATGATCCTGACCATATTATACAGAAATCCGTCTCCGGTTATAACATATTCCAGCTGACTGCCGTGAGGTATTATCTCTATGGCCTTCAATGTACGGACCGCCGATTTCTTCTTGTTCCTGGATGTACAGAAACCTGTAAAATCATGAGTTCCTATGAGAAAGCCGGCTCCTTCCCTCATGGCTTCCAAATCCGGCTTTTCTCCCAGTGTATAAATATACTTTCTCTGAAAAACCGGACATCTCTGCCCTGTTTCAACCCAGTATGTGTAAATCTTCTCCCTGACCAGAAGACGGCTGTGAAACCGTTCAGGCACCTCCTTCACGTTCAGAATCCCAATATCCTCCGGCAGGTATCGGTTCAGATAAAGGCAGATCTCTTCCTCTTTCATATCCGTATTCAGGTGGACGTTGGCTACCTGGCCCAGGGCATGAACTCCTGCATCGGTTCTCCCCGACCCATGAACCTCCTGAAAACTTCCTGTCATCTTTTCCAGAACCGTCTCCAGTCTGCCCTGAATCGTATTGTCTGTATTTCCCTGTCTCTGCCAGCCGTCATAGCGGCTTCCGTCGTACTGGATGAGCAGCGCCATATTCTTTTTCACAGCCATTATCTTCTCCCTGTCCCTCTCAGACCCGATATCAGTTTCACGATCAGGAAACCGGCCAGCACTCCTGACATATCAAGCCACACGTCCCCGATCTGTCCGGATCTTCCCTCCACAAACAGCTGTATCGTCTCATCTGTAAAGGGGATCGCCATCCCCAGCCAGCACTGCATCATTGATCCCATACGTGATCTGAAAAAATATTGTTTCACAGTCATATAAAGCAGGATCCCCAAAAGCGTATATTCTGCAAAATGAGCCGCCTTCCTGATCAGGTGTTCCGTGATCCATTGCCCCCTCATTCCGATTCTGTCTGCCAGTTCCAGGACCATAGTCAGAACTCTTCCGCTCTGTCTGGAAGATTCTACTGCCGGCGTCATGGAATTATGAAAAATGAAAACCACGTACAAAATCAGCACGGCAGTCCAAAACAGTCTCCTTTTTACCATGATTCTTCTCCCTTCCCCTCTTCTGGTTCTTCTCGATTATACTTCGATACAAAAAACGGGAAACCCTCGATCCCGCCGGGTTTCCCTCTTAAAACATAAAAGCGCGAGACGGGATTCGAACCCGCGACCCTCGCCTTGGCAAGGCGATACTCCA
>CAJUJV010000098.1:4200-11536 GCA_910586845.1 uncultured Hungatella sp. | reverse complement strand
CTGCCTGGCCTCCTTGGAGTAGTTCTGAATAAACTGGTACCGGTCTACCATGTCACGCTTCTCGTCTTTGGCAAAGGGCACCAGACCGCAGCTCATGAGCAGATCTTTGTTTCTCTTGCCACGGATCTCCCCCTTCAGCTCTTCCAGTGTCACCTTCCCTGTAGCCGCATCCGCGTATTTTCTGGCCCTGGAATGCTTCTGTCCGTCGGAAATGTACTTGGCGGCCTTGTAGAGGAGACTGAAATTCTTTTCCCCCAGCATCCCGTAACACTCTCGGAACCAGTCGATATCAAAGGCCCCGCTCTGGAGGTCTTCCACAGACAGAGGCGTATACTTGGCGATCATGGCCTGTTTCTGCTCGTCAAACCGCTCGTTCATGTGAGCCATGAAATAGTAGCAGCCGCTCTTTAAGCCTTTCCACCCCAGATACTCCTGAACCACGTCGATCCACTGGGGCGCGTACATGGCCACCTCCACCAGCCGGTCCGCCTTGATGCTGGTTCCCTTTAATGCCGCCTTAAGGGCCTTTCCGTCGTCCCCTTTGGCCGGATAGCAGGACTTTAACAGGAGGCTCAAGACCTCTTTCTTGGTATTTCTGGAAGAATAATACCAGGAATAGTAGGTCTCCCGGCTTAAGGGATCTTTCCCCAGAGCCATCAGGATCCTGACCAGATAGTCGATCCCCTGAATATAGGAAACCCCGATCATGTCCGCCGACACGGGAGTCTCCGCCTCTCCCCTGCGAAGCTCCATGTCCACAAACACCGGAATAATGGCGTCGTACAGCTCCTGTACCAGTTTTCCACACCAGGTATCGGGGCCCACAAGAGCGGCTCCTTCTTCCGCAACCCGGTTCCCCAGAGAGTCCCCGAAAAACTTCCTCCACAGCTGCCGGTTCTCAGTCTTTGCGTAATCTCCCTTCACCAGCTGGGTCAGAGCCCGCAGACAGGTGGCCCTGTGATAATAGTTGAGGATCGCCTTGTACAGGATATCTCTGGAAATGATCCCCATATGGAAGGCCTTCAAAAACCAGTAAGGCCTCATGGGCGTCAGCTCTCTTCCGCTGTTGATGCCGGAACCGAAACCGTCGGCGAACTGGGTCCTCTCCCGGTCCTCCTTACATTTCAGGCACAGCCCCCAGGCGGCATGGAAGGCTCTCTCAAACTCCTCGTCCGTCTCCCAGTACGCCAGCCCCTCCAGGAAACGGTCCACAAACCGGATCCCGCTGAAAGGCACGGAAGAATTGTACAGATTATTGTTCCACCCCTTGTATCGGTAGGACACCAGCATGTTCTTCTTATTTACCACGGGCTCCAGTGTACGGGCCGCCTCAATCCCTGCCTCCAGCAAAAGTTTCCGGTCCAGAAACTCCATCCGGTAGATGATCCGGATCTCGTTGACCTGCTTGGGATACTCCAGACTCAAAGGCTCCACTTTAAAAGGCATCTTCCCGAACAGGGCCTGGTAAAATGCCCGGCTGTTCTCATAGAGCTCCTCATTGCCAAGAAGCTGCCTGGCCTCCAGCTCCACAAAGGTGCCGTAATCCCCGATTTCCTTCTCGTAAAATTCCCGCAGTTCCTTCTCAAGAGGATAATTCTCCAGCCAGCTGGTACGCCCGTCTTTTATTTCGCTCCCCTTCTTGCGCCAGAAGGAATCACCGATGAGCGTCTTCTCCCCTGAGACAGACTCATACTCGTCGTCTTTGTGAGCCTTGATGAGGGCATCCAGTTTTTTGATCTTTTGGATGATCTCTTTCTCCGACAGGGGAAGACACCGCTTCATTGTCCCCTTTCCCGGGCTGGTCTGAGGGATCTCCTCCTCCGCATCCGGGTCGTAGAGACCGAATCCCTTCTGGTCAGCGGCGGAAGACTTCTTTTCTCCCAGGATCTCCCCCAACAGAACCTTCTCCTTGTCCGTAGGGTTCTCCACCAGGGAGGCCAGGGTCTTTACCTTTCCGTAAAATTCCGCCTTCTCCTTGTTCTTAGACATGCGAAGAAGAAGGTCCAGGCCGCCGTCTCGCTTCTCCTCCCTCTTGTCGGACAAAAGCCGTTTCAGGCATTGTTCCATGTCCCCTTCCTTCTGTCCCATAAGGAAGTTTAACAGTTCCTTGCGGAGAGAACTCCTTTTAAACCGCAGCATGTCCTCCATGAGCTCATAGTCCCGGCTCTCCAGAGACATCCGTTTTACCAGGGAAACCGCCTTTTTGGACGTGGACTCTTCCGTGATTCCCATACACTGAATCAGCATATCCCGCTGAGTCCTGTTCTTCGGGTCATGGAGAAGGAGGGTCATGAGATCCGCCCTGCCGTAGGTGCCTGACATATCGGAGAGAAGTCCTGCCGCCTGGGTGATCCGCTCCTCATCCTCCAGCACATAGGCCAGAAAAGCCAGCTGCCTGATCACATCGGAAGGGGTTATCTCCACCCGGTACCAGGGGAAGATACAGGGATCCCACACCAGTCCCTTTTTAGGCAAATGCTCATAGATGTTGTAAAAATTCCGGTACAGCTGTTCGGCTTCCTCCCTGCTGTCATAGTAGTCCGTAAGCCAGGCCTTCCTGGGGTTGTTTTCCCAGTCCGTGCCGCCACTCTTCCGGTCAAAGAGCCCTCTCACCCAGCTGTAAAGCTCCGTGGAGTAGGCCGGGAGAAAGGCTGCCGCCAGCTCCAGGTCATCACTGAATTCCAGGATCACCTTCTTGGCCATTTTCTGCCGGATCCGGCTGTCGAAAAGATTCTGGTTATAGTAGGCTGCCGTCAGCTTCTGATTTTTTGTCCCAAAATCGATCAGCTTTTCCATGGCCTGTATGGCCCTGTCGGTCTCGTCGAAGCCCAGGGCCCACAGAGCCACGCTGATGACGATGGAGTCATTGCTCTTAAGCTGCTCCCGGCAGAAGCTTTCGTCTCTCAGGCACTGACCCATGAGAGTCAGCATCTTGTCTGTCAGCCTGTCCACATTTGTTTCGCCGAAGATTCCGATCCAGGTACACACGGCCCTTCTCACAGAAGAATACCGGATCAGGTTGTTGTCCTCGATCACCTTTAAGAGTACCAGAAACGCCTCCCTGGTCCCCTCGTCCATGGCCTCGCAGATACACTGGCGAAGCCCCTCCTGAAGCCTGGCGGCCAGCAGAAGGTCTCCCAGGAGCTTATGTAATTCCCCGTTGTCCGACCGGATGATCCCCAGGATCATCTCCCGGTTTAAGTAGGCCGTGTTGCTCTCGCTTAAGATCAGGTCCTTTAAGGCAACGATGACCTTTTTGTTCCCACGGTCGATCTCCGCCGCATAGATGTAGCTGAATCCCCTCTCAAACCACCAGATGTTTTTGGCGTAATCCAGAGTCTCCTCATCCAGCCGGCCGTAGATATAGTCCTCCACAGGCACCTTACAGTACATCAGATTGTCATAGGCCCTCAGTATGGAAAAAGCCTCCCTCACACTGGGACCGTATTTTTTTGTCCTCACGGTCCGCCGGTTCCACCCGTAAGAAAAGGGAAACTGGTTCAGCTTGTCAATGATATAAAGAAAAGATTCTGTGTACTCCTCCGGCACAAAGATCTTCACCAGATCTCTGCCCCGAAACCAGGCCGACGGCCTTAGGCCCTCATAAAACTCATTGACTGCCTGGGTCACGTTCTTCCCGTTTGCCCCATTGTCCCCTGCCAGCTCCATGGCCAGATCCTTGTCCTGGCCGGAAAGCTTACTGATCCTCTTAAGCCTCTCCTCCCTTCTGACTTTCTCCAGTCTCGCCCTGGTAACGCTGTCGTACTCTCCCATGTTAACTCAACCTCCTCCTGTCGTTTCTTGCTTTACCATAACCGTCCCGTGAGCATGGTCAGCCTCACAAAAGTAAATGTATTTTCCTCAGTGACCCTGATCTCCTCCTCCAGAGATTCCAGAGGCTTGTCATCCAAAAAGATCCGGTAGATCCCGTCCTCAAAACACTGGATGGCATTGTCCGCCGCCTTCTGAAAATCCGCCTCTTTCTCCCCATAGATCACCCCGAAGGAAACCTTGCCGCTTTGGGCCTGATCCTCAATGTTCTCCCTGGTCAGACACTTTAAGATCTCCGGCTGCTCCAGCCGCCTGTTATAATCCTCCACCCCGGCTCTGGTCAGCTCCGTCACCAGCTGTCTTACCGTGAAGGTGCCTTCCCCGCCCAGAGGAAGATCGTAAACCACCGGCTCCACGGAATGCCTGCGCTTCGCCATGGACTTTATGTTGACTTTTATTTCCATGTAATTAGCACACCCCCTCATTCATCTAATAACTCTTCCAGAAAAATCCCGATCCCCTCCTGGTCATTGCCTCCGATCACCAGATCCGCCTCTTGCTTTACCTGTTCCAGACCGTTTCCCATAGCAATTCCCAGACCGCAAAGCTTCAGCATCCCTATGTCCACCAGATCATCTCCGAAGGCAATGATCTCTTTCGGAGAGATTCCCAATTCCCTGGATATGTCGAGAATCGCCCCTTCTTTCGTCGCCGATTTCCTGGTGAACTTATACCAGTCTCCATCTGAAAAACGGACGCAGTCCCAATCCGGATACCGTCCTGCCAGACATGAGGCCTTTTGAGGATCCGAAATCTCCACGCATATCTTCAGCGCCTTCTGGGAAAAATCAGAAAAATCCGTATAAATACTGTCTCCCCAGCTGGCATCCTCTCTTTTAGGGTCAATCTTATAATTCCAGTAATGGCTGTCCATAGTATCGACGGTAATCTCGCAGTCCTTCCCGCATAGTTCCCTTGCCGAACATATCAGATCCCGGGTTTCTTCCTCGCTGAATTCCTCACGGCAGATATAGCGGCCCTGGACATTTACCAGGGCACCGCCGCTGGAAATCACAATGTCAGGAGTTAACTCCTGAAGAAACTTCCCGGAATTCTTCTCGCTTCTGGATGTGGAGACTCCGATCAAAAGCCCTCTCTCCCGACATGTTTTTAACGCGGACAGAGTTCGGGAAGAAATCGTTTTATCACTTCTGAGCAATGTTCCGTCCAGGTCGAAAAGCAGTACCTTGTATCCCTTAACAGCGTGCGCTTTCCTCAGGGTCTGAAACTCTAACATAACCTCCTCATTGGGGATTCTCACCACTGCGGTCCCCGCATCCAGCCGCCTTACCACAGCCAGATACCCGGCGTTCACTAAAAGCCCCCACAGACTGTAATTGCTGTCTCTCTCCGCATAAGCGGTGTCCAGGGTGAGCCAGACCGTCACCTCTTCCCCTGCGGCCAGCCGGTCAAACCGGTCCCAAAAGTTCTTGTCGGCCCTGGAAAGAGCCTGACGGATCAGATAATTGGAGGAAGAATTGACCCAGTAATTGTCCAGGAACCCATTGTCAGCATAATTTAAGATGGACCATGGATTGTAAATCTCCGTATCTCCAAACTGATATCCGTCATATTTTCTTCTCACATCTTCATTCAGCTCCAGGCCATAGGCATTCAAAAGCCGGGAAACCTCTTCTTCTGTCAAACCGAAATAACCGGAGTACTGTCGGCTGAACACGGTATATACCTTAGGATTATTAAACTGGGAAAAAATACTTTCCTTGGCCACTCTCTGAACTCCCGTGATCAGCGCCTGACCTAAGGCCTCATTGCCCTTCATGGCGCTGCCGTAAAAATTAGAGAAAAAGGCCCCCAGCTGCTGGTGGTAGCCATATTCATAGCTGCTCATAACAGGCTGGTCATATTCATCAATCAATAAAATCGGCTTGATCTGATAATAATCCGCCGCCATGCGTGTAATATCCAAAAGTCCGGTAGACAGATAGATATACGGAGAAGACGAATCCATCACATATCCATAGGTCTCCCGAAACCTGGCGGCGCTGAACTTCTTTGTGTCCAGCTTACCCTCCAACAGCTCCCCATAGCGGCTGTATTCCTCCTGCAGGGACACTCTCAGCTGAAACATCAATTCCTCCACCATGGCCCCTTTGCAGTTCTTGAATGTAAAATAGATCACAGGCCTGGAATTGATCTCATTTTTACAGGGAGTATCCATGACCTTCAATCCCTCAAACAGGCTTCTGCTGTCCTTTGTCAGATCAAAGAACTCCCGGATCATGGTCATATTCAGGGTCTTCCCAAACCGCCTTGGCCGGCAGATCAGAGCAACTTCATCTCTCATCTCCAAAAAATCCCGAATCATCAGAGTCTTATCTACATAATAATACCCATTGCTCTGCAGTTTTTCAAAATTGTCCATGCCCACAGGCAGCGGCTGCCTCAACATGAATCCCTCCTTTAAACAAGAACCTCCGCCAGAGCCCCGTACAGATCCCGGTCCACTCCCATGGCATGGAGTTCAGATAAAAGCACCGGCACGCTCCTGCCTGTCCGGATCAGACCATAGATCCGGTCTTTTAAGAGAAACTCGATCTCCGCCTGATTCAAAAGCGCGTATACCCGCTCCTCCATGTCGTTGCCGCAGGTTCTCTCCCTGCCGCTGACCCGGATCTCCAGCCTTCGGCCCGTATCCACCTGGCTGATGTTCACCGAAACCGCCTTTTTGTTTCTGATATAGGTCACAGAGACCTGATCCGCAGGCAGAGACACTCCGTCTGCCTTCACCTCCACGGTTTTTGCGGCTCTTTCTCCAAATCCTGTCAGCTCCACCTCATAATCCCGCACCGCCGGGATCAGAGACCGGTCTCCACTGGCAGGCTCCACCGTAAACACCGGCTGCTCACCCTCCTGCCAGGTCATGAGAGTCTTCGCCCAGATCCCATCCTGGTATCCGCAGGTCTCATTGTCGTCCTCATAGAGCAGGAAACTGCCGTCCGCCCCGGCGAAGACGCGGATCCACAGAGAATCCGGATTTTTCACTGCCTGGGAGGCCCGGATCTCTCTGGTAAATGGCAGGATACCGCCTGCCTTTGCCAGCACCGGGATACTCTTCAGATCCCGGTACATCATGACCCGGCGCCCGCCTTCATAGATCATACCCGTGTAGATATCATACCAGGTTCCCTCCGGGAGCCAGACTGAGGTTTTGGCCTTATTGACCCCGGAGATCTTCGGCGAGGTTATGGGCGCGGCTATTAATTCACTTCCGAACCAGTACTGATTGGGAACCTCATAGGCCTCCTTCTCTTCCGGATACTCATAGTACATGGGACATACCACCGGCAGGTCCTCCTGATAGCTGCGGTAATTCACGGAGTAGAGGTAGGGGATCATCCGATGCCTCTCCCTCAGGGCTTCGCCCATGGCGATCTCCGTCTCTTTTGCGAACCTCCAGGGCTCCTTTCCGTTAAACTCACTCTTGGTGCTGTGGAGCCGCATCAGGGGAGAATAGATGCCGAACTGGGTCCATCTGGCGGTCATC
>CAJUJV010000098.1:0-4190 GCA_910586845.1 uncultured Hungatella sp. | reverse complement strand
ATCTCGTCGTTCTTATACCCCCACATGTGGCCGCCGATGTCATGGCTCCACCAGCCGTAGCCGATGTTGGAGGCATTGGCCGTAAAATAGGGCTGAAAATCCAGGGATTCCCAGGTCACCGCCGTATCTCCGGAAAATCCCACCGGATACCGGTGGCTCCCCGGCCCCGCATACCTGGAAAAGGTCATGGGCCGTTTTCCGTCCCGTCCGCTGTCCAGAAAATGGAAATGGTTCATAATCCAGAGCGGATCCAGTCCTTCCACCCTGGTAGTGCTGCCCTGCTGCCAGTCGATCCACCAGAAATCCACCCCCTCCTCCTCATGAGGGTGATGAAGGTATGTAAAATAATGCTCCATGAATTCCGGATCAGCCGGGTCGCAGATCACCGGGTCCTCCTTTGATATATCCACCCCCATGGCCCGGGCCATGTCCTCGTACATGTCCTCGTGAGCCCGGACCCCTGCCGCCGGGTGAACGTTGAGAGTCACATGCATGCCTCTGTCATGAAGCTTTTTTAAGAACCTGACCGGATCCGGGAAAAGCTGCCGGTTCCAGGTGTATCCGGTCCACCCGCTTCCGTATTTGGGATCGATATCCACCAGATGCCAGTCCATATCGATGACCGCCACCGTAAAAGGGATCTGCTCTCTGTCAAATTGATCCATCAGTTCCAGGTAGGACTCTTCCGAATAGGCATAGTACCGGCTCCACCAGTTGCCGAGGGCATACCGGGGGATCATGGGAGTCTTGCCGCACAGGCGGTAGAAATCCCTCAGAGCCTCTTTATAATCATGGCCGTAGCCAAAGAAATACAGATCCCGGATCCCTTTTTTCCTGGGTTCGATCCATCCGTCTTCCAGAAGCACCTGGGACCGGCTGTCATCCAGCACCGAGAATCCGTATCTGGAGAGGATGCCGTGTCCCAGCTCCACTGCCCCGTCCGCCCGGTCCAGAGTCCTGGCAGTTCCTTTTAAGTCCATGGGCACTTCCCCGTATCTCCACAGACTCCGGTAATTGCTGAGATTTCCTTTTACCTGGATACTGAGGCCGTGGCCGGAAAATTCCTTTCCGTCATAGACCAGGTGGAGGCGGGATGTGTGAATCTCCAGCCCTTCTCCGCCGGAAATCACCCGGAATTCTGTCCTGGGAAAGTCCCGGTTCAGCACGACCTGGGTTCCCCGATCCTCAAACACTCCGTCGGCACTGTATTCCAGGCGGATAAGTCCTTCTGTCAGCACGGTGATCCGGTATTCTTTTCCGACAATCTGGTTGTCCTCAAGGGCCTTGGGGGCCATGGCAATCCTGTAAATCTCCTTCATGGTCTTCTCCTTTTCCCTGCTCACAGGCAGCGGTTCTGATTTCGCTTCACATTGACTCGCACTCTTCCAGTGCCCGGTTGAGCATCTCGCTCCCCGGTGCCACAAACCTGCCGCCAAAGATCACCGGCAGCTTCTCTCCCTCAGCCGTGACCCCGTAGATCTCATCCAGCTCCCGGTATGGGATGGTGATGTCTGTATGGCAGTTAAAATAAGCCTTCGACACATCCTCCTTCCTCAGGACCGAGATCTCGTTGTCCCTGGCGATAATCTCCTTTCCGTCCGGATTGAACACAGCCGTGTCCTCGGACCAGTTGTAACAGGTGTCTCCCACTGCGAAATGGGGACCCATCTTCTCCACGATCAGGATCGGAAGCTTATCCACGATGTCATATTTCTGAGCCATGGCATAGGCCACGGTGTTGGTGCCGATGGCGAATTCTCCCATGGGCAGAGTCTCATGATTTTTCATGATCATCTGCTTCACCAGAGCTTTCCCTGCTTCCTGATCCTCAAAATTGTCGCAGGAGTAGGAACATACCTTTCCCTCCCGAAACTCCATGATCAGGTTCTTAAACTGGAAATCACCGATGTACACGCTGCTGACCTGCAAGGTTCCCTCTGTCCCGGAAAGCACCGGGGAGGTAAACACCTCTCCCAGAGGAATGTTCACGTCAGCTACGCAGTTTTCAAAGTTGGTCTCCTTCTCCGGATGCTCCAGGCTGTGAAGCTTTACGGTCAGTCTGGTCCGATTGTCCCCCTTCCCCGTGATCACCACATGGTCAGCCCGGTCCAGGCAGTCGATGATGGACTGCTGGATCTTCTTGTATACCTCATAGTCCAGAGTGTTGATCCGGATGACCTCCTCAAAAATCGCTTCAAAATCTTTCCCGATGGAGGGCCTGGGAAATGCGATGATGGTAAAGCTTGTCTCCTCCCCGGGAATGTACTGATTGACCAGGGCACAGGCGTCATTGGCATGGGCGATGGTCAGCTTTTCCTGCTTCTCGCTCAGAGAGAAAGCTTCCCTCTTGTTCACCGGGTCAAATCCTTCCTCCCCAAAGGTCTCTATAAGGGCCGGTCCGCCGTAGTCTGCCGCCTGTTTTTTCCAGGTCTCGTAGGCCGTCTTCATCACTGCCAGCTTCCTGTCCGTAAATCCCTTTTTCAGATACAGGGCCGAATCATAGCGATGGTCGTAATCATACTGCCGGTTGGGGGAAGTCCCGTGATATCCCCGCTTCCGGTTGGGATTACGGTTCACCGACCATACAGGCGCCCGGTAGATCACCGGCTCCAGGCCCAGATCCCTGAAATCCCCCACTGCCTTTTTCACCACCCGCTCAAAGCCCAGCTCGTAGAGCAGGGCCACAGTCCTCTTCTTTGACAGGTCCCGCCCCATGACCTCAAAACCTTTCCGGTATCCTTCGGTGTAAGTGTGGGCCATACGGTCGATGGTCTCCTGAGGAAGCCCATTTAAAAACCGGGCGGTCTTTAACTCTTCCTCAGACACATACTCTCCGTAGTAATACAGATACCGAAGGTCCTTTAAATCGCTGTCCATAACCAGGTCTTTCGCAAAAGAAAGGTCCGGATCCAGAAGCTCCCTGATCCGGTAAGCCACGGTCAGGTCCGTGTAGTCGCTGTTGAACCAGTAGATCACATCCCTGACTGTCTGAACAGACGGGGTTTCTTCCTCAAACAGGTTGTAGATCTCGATAAACAGCTCGTTTAAGATGGTCATCTCTGTCAGACGGTGTTCCACGGCAAAAACAATCTGCCCCCGAATCTCCGTGTACACATAAGCCAGTACAGGCCCCATATCCTGCCCCAGAACCTCGGCTGCATAAGCCGGGTTGCCATAGCTTCTGTCATAGTGGTCCGGCAGGATATCCTGATACAGGTCATGATTCCACCTGCTCAGTTCCTCCTGACTCTGGCTTCTCCAGGTTCCCTCTTCTACTTTCCGGTACATCTGTCCGATCATCTGTATAAACCTGGCAGTCTCCTTAAAATACCCGTTGTAAGGTTCCTCTGCGGTCTTCTCCTGCTCCATGGCCGCGATGCGTTCCATACTCAGTTCAAACCGTTCCCGGACACCTCTGTTATCCTCTTCAAACAACTCCCTGTAGTCCATTCTTCTCAACCTCCCAGTCCCATTATAATGATGTAAGTCCAGGCTGCCAGCAGCAGGACCCCTGTGGCGATCCCCAGTTTTGCCAGGATATAATTCTTGTTTTCCTCCAGAAAAGAGATCCCGCCGTACCACACGGCGATCAGAGACAGGAACACACTGCAGAATCCCAGGGCTCCGCATACAAGTTCTGCCTGGCCCTGAGTCGTGACCCCTCTGTACAGGCCCGCACCGCCGAAGATCAGAGCCTCTGCTGCCAGAATAAAAGATATACGGCTCCGCCTGGCAAATGGTTTTCTCACATAGGACACACGGCTTGCGGCCTGTTCTTTCATCTCTTTCCGGCGCCGCTCTTCCCTTGCCTGCTTGGCCGCCATGATCTCCCTTTTTTTCTTTTCGATCTCTCTCTCCCGATCCCTGTCCGGTTCCAGATATTTTTTCAGGATTCCGGAAGTCTCATAAGATGCAGAGCCATGATCGGAAGATCTGTAATTTCTTCCGGCACCTTCCCGTTCTGTCTGCCTCCGGTTTTTACCGCCTTTTTTTGGCTTTTCCCGTTCCGGTCTATTCCCCCATGTGCGCCTCTTCCCTGTTCTTCCTGGCACGCAGTTTCCTCCTTATACGGATCTTCTGCACAGTCTTGTAACAGATAAATCCCAGAATTCCTCCGATTGTATTTAATAATAAATCATCCACATCAAAACTTCCCACCTTAAAGATCAGCTGAGTCGTCTCGATGGAAA
>CAJUJV010000097.1:11475-12157 GCA_910586845.1 uncultured Hungatella sp. | reverse complement strand
CATTTCCGTTATCAATCCATCTACAAAATTTATCTTATTCTGTGTGCTGATTTTCGTATACTGTGGATATTTCTTTGATAAATATACCCCACACTGCAGTCTGCGTCTTTCTTCTTTTGCAGTAAAACGCTTGACAAACAAATAATTTCGATTATCCTGCATCAATCCCTTTTGATCTGTTACCACATACTCGTGTTCTTTCTGAATAGGGAACTGCACCTCCCCTTGTTTAATATGCTGTGAATAAAAGAGTGGAATTGCACCTTCCTCTGCATTATCACGAAGTATCTCGCGATTGCGGAAATCAACTGTCAATCCCGTTTTCATCTTTAGTCCAATATCCGGCAATGTTTTATCAAATCTATGTAATCGTTCCAATACAGAAACTTCTTTTTCGTCTGTTACTAAATAAACATAATAATCATCTCCGGAAACCACGAGACTATACGGCACTGTCAACGAGGTCAGATTATCAAAATCACTATTTGACTGCGAAGAAGTAACAGTAACCTTTTCCGGCGTTTGATTTGTCTTTTCTACTTTTATTATAATTGTTTCCTGCAAGACATCTTCCTTATCAAACACCTTATTTCTCCTTACAAATAAATGAATATGCTCTAATTTCCCTTCTGTCAGAAAATACTGTCTAAATCGCTTAAAATAAGCCCCGGAAGTCCATGAA
>CAJUJV010000097.1:10742-11465 GCA_910586845.1 uncultured Hungatella sp. | reverse complement strand
GAGGGATAATATACACCATCTCCCCCTCATTATCAAGATTAAATAATCCCATTGCCGCAAAAATGAAATATAAATTGGGAGCGCCATAACAGACCCCGGCATAGCCGTTGCTTCCGGTGCATCTTTAGGTATCTTCATATATGGGGGATTACCAATAACAAAATCATATTTCTCAGGTTCGGGATTGCCGCCCAACATATGGTTGAAGTCCAAATACTGGCTTGTAATATAATTATCTGTAATAATATTAATTCGAATATCTTTTTTTGAATTTGTTTGATAAGTATGCAGGTTTTCTCTTAACAATCCTAAAATATTGTCATCATTTTCATAACAGGCCAATTCTATCGTCTGAACAGAATCTATCCGCTCCAATCGTTCCAAAAGCGCACACGACAATATGCCTGAACCTGCTCCTGCGTCTAAAATGCGAACCTTCGACAAATTTTCAGGAATAGTATATAGTCCAGCCATAAAACGTGCTGTTTCTTTACTTGTAAAAAACTGACCATATTTTTTGCGCTCTTTTTTAGGCATATCATCAATATATATATATTTGTGCGTTCAATAATATAATCTAACATCATTTACCTTCTTCTCTATAAAACAATTATTCTGTGTCCTATTCGACGAAAATTTAACAACATTTTCTTATTCTCTTATTTTTAAGGCAATTATTTTTGAATCATCTTTCGTTTCTAATTATCAATGGGTCTGTTTCCT
>CAJUJV010000097.1:0-10732 GCA_910586845.1 uncultured Hungatella sp. | reverse complement strand
TGGAAAATCAATATATTTTTCCAAATAATCATTAATTTCTCTAAATATCTCAATTTTCTCCCTAGCAGCATTTAGTGCCTTGACTTTTGTTGTCTTTTTACATCTAAAAAAAGCACTACATTAAGGAAAAGGCAGGTTATACTTGCCTACCATTTACGCTTATATGTTTTATTATTTTACAAAACTCTTCTCCAATTTCTCCCTCTGCCCTTCCATACCGAATAAATGGACACACACTACTCTTTATTATATACACCCGAAGGCAGAGAAGCAATATGGAAATTGAGCGAAAGCACAATTCTTTACGTTTATACCATAATTGATTTTGAGAATACGTCACTTTCTTGGGGGATAGAGCGAATGATTAGAGATCGCAAGTCTTTGACGAACAGTGTTTAAAAAACTGACGCTATCCATTCCATTGTCACCTTGTTTCTGCTATAATTACACCATCAACCAACCAGGAGGTATTACCATGCTTGCCGCTTTTGAAGATTATCAGTCCATGCCCCAAAGTCTCTCTGCTCAGGACATGGCCCTGTTGCACAGAGACATCATCACCGAAGTCGGAGAGGATCCGGATGCCCTTGAACTGTATACACAACTGATCGTTGCCGCCACCAGATACATCTCTTTCCGCTCGAACTGGCTTTTATGGACCAGGGAGCAGAAGATGGAACAGGATCCGGGCCGGACTTCCTGCCACGACTCCGTCATTGTCAGGTTCAATCAGCTGGCCCGGTACCTGCAGAGTCAGGGAAAGGCGGCAGCCTGGCGCGATACACTGGGGTATGAGGAAGAAGACCGGTATTTCCGCAAAAGAATCGGTGATTTCGCCTGCTATCTCGCCTTCGTCAACAGTCTTCTGGCAAGGTGATCTTCCGGAGACCGGCCAGGACCTGCGCCATATCCGCAGCAGAAAGATCCGTCAGCCGGGTCATCAAAAAAACGGTATGCCTTCCAAAAGATTTCGGAAAACATACCGTTTTAAATAACCCGTCATTTAATAATTCTCTGCATTCACCTCAAAATAGCTCTGGGGATGATTGCATGTAGGACATACTTCCGGTGCCTTTGTCCCCACTACGATGTGCCCGCAGTTGCGGCACTCCCACACCTTTACTTCACTCTTCTCAAATACTGCAGCAGTCTCCACATTTTTCAGAAGGGCGCGGTATCTCTCCTCATGGTGCTTTTCGATGGCAGCCACCAGGCGGAACTTCTTCGCCAGCTCCGGAAATCCTTCCTTGTCGGCAGTGGCTGCGAATCCCTCGTACATATCCGTCCACTCATAGTTCTCTCCGTCTGCGGCAGCCTCCAGGTTCGCCCTGGTGTCTCCCAGCCCGTTCAGTTCCTTGAACCACATCTTGGCGTGTTCTTTCTCGTTGTCCGCAGTCTTCAGAAATAAGGCTGCGATCTGCTCATACCCTTCTTTTTTCGCCTTGGAGGCAAAATATGTATACTTGTTTCTTGCCTGAGATTCTCCGGCGAACGCCGCCTCCAGATTCTTCTCTGTCTGGGTACCTGCGTACTTATTCTTCATAACGATTTCTCCTCTCTGTGAAACAAAAGTACCTTAATCATAATTTTCCCTGCGGTTTTTGTCAAGCCTATTTTATCCCGGGATTTCTCTCCGTCCGGGACGGACTTCCGTCAGTTCCTCAGAGCCGGGTCCTCCACGTGATTAGCCTCAAACGCCGCCTGTCTGTCGATACAGGTTGCGCAGCGGCCGCAGGGACGATCTCCGCCCTCATAGCAGCTCCAGGTCAGCTCATAAGGAACCCCGAGACGCAGACCCTCTTTCACCACCTGGGCCTTGTTGCAGCTGATGAAAGGCGCTTCGATCCTCAGGGCCTTTCCGCTGCCTTCATAGACAGCCTGATTCATGCTGCTGAAAAACGCCTCGCTGCAGTCGGGATAGGCGCTGCCGGCGGCATCGTCTCTGTGGGCGCCGTAATAGATACAGCTGCAATGCAGCGACAGTGCCATGCTGGCCGCCGAGGCCAGGAAGAGACCGTTCCGAAAGGGCACATAGGTGGTCACCAAAGCCCCCGGCCGCTTTTTCAGCTGACTGTCATAGGACTCCTCCGGTATCTCCTCCCGAGAGTGGGACAGAAGGGAACAGTCGCTGTAGGCGAAGACGGGAGTGAGATCCAGTTCCACGCCCCTGAGGCCGTAATACTCCAGGATCTTCCTGGCAGCTTCCACTTCCCTTTCATGCTTCTGACCGTACACCACAGACAGGGGGATCACCTGCTCCTTCCCATACCGCTCCATGGCCAGCGCCAGACAGGTAGTGCTGTCCACACCGCCGCTGAATAACACCATAGCCTTTTCCTTCATTTTCTCCTCCCGTCTCACCTGTTGTCGACCTTCTCCGGATACAGATCATGGTGAGTCAGCCGCTCGAAAGCCACCTTCTCCCAGCATGTCCCCGGCTTGCCGTAGTTGCAGTACGGATCAATGGAGATCCCGCCCCGGGGTGTGAATTTGCCCCAGACCTCGATGTACTTCGGATCCATGAGCCGGATCAGGTCTCTCATGATGATATTCATGCAGTCCTCGTGGAAATCTCCATGGTTCCGGAAGCTGAACAGATACAGCTTCAGGGATTTGCTCTCCACCATCCGCGGACCCGGCACATAGGAGATATAGATGGTGGCAAAATCCGGCTGGCCTGTCTTGGGGCAGAGACTGGTAAACTCCGGACAGTTAAACTTAACAAAATAATCGTGATCCGGATGTTTGTTTGGAAATGTCTCCAGCACCTCCGGCGCGTAATCGGCGGGGTACCGGGTCCTCTGGTTTCCCAGAAGAGTCACGTCTTTTAATTCTTCCTGAGTTCTTCCTTCCATCATAATCTCCTCTCTTCTCCATTACGCCTTCTGCATTTTCACATGTCTGCTTCCCGTAACCCGTTCCAGGACTCTCACCAGCAGGACTCCGCAGACTGCCGGCACAGACTGCCCGATGCACAGGCTTCCGGCCAGAGGCAGGTAGGGCAGTTTCAGCAGATAGGACAGCCACACAGAGACTCCCAGCCCCGGCACCAGCACGATGGGAAGCGCCATAAGCCAGGGATTCCAGCGTTTTCTGCGAATGCCCACAATCAGACCGGCAGTCACGATGCCCACCAGGCAGCCGCCGAACATATCCAGAATTCCCAGACCTCCGAACAGGGTATTTGCTATAAAATTGGCGAGACCAAGGGGTAAAACCAGGAACGGAAACAGGTAAGAAAGAGCATACAGAGACGTGGCAATGCGGATCTGGTATGCTCCGAAAGAAAAACCCTGAGTAAAGTACAGCACTGTCACATACAGTGCGATCACCATGGCAGAAAACGTCAGCTTCTGCACTTTGCTCATATCTTTATTCACCATATTCGTTCACCTCCAAACAGATACACAACAACTTTACAAGTTACACAGTTGTCCCTAGTTTTGTTTAACGACAGGATGGTCTCGAACTGTCAATCTCCTATTCGGAAGCAGGGCTGCTTTGCCGGCAGCCAAGGAAAGTATACGATATAATTGAAAAAAAAGCAAGTTTAAAATAGATTTCTTACGGTTCCTCACATACCTGAAAGATATAAAATTTCAGATAATAGGACGAATCCGCCGCCCACAGGATGGGATGATCCGCCGACTGGGTCCTGTATTCCACCTGGCGCAGTCTTTTATGGACTCCTGCGGCCGCCTCCCTGACGGTTCTGGCAAACAGTTCCGGATCCATGAAATGGGAGCAGGAACAGGTGGCCAGAAATCCCCCGTTTTTCACCAGCTTCATCCCTCTCAGGTTGATCTCCCGATACCCTTTGACCGCGTTCTTAATGGAATTGCGGGATTTGGTAAATGCCGGCGGATCCAGGATCACCACATCGAACTTCTCCCCCTGTCTTTCCAGATCAGGCAGCAGTTCAAAGACATCGGCACAGACGAAGCGTACCCTGTCCGAGAAACCGTTAAGCTTTGCATTTTCCCTGGCCTGACGGATCCCTGTCTCCGAGGCATCTACTCCAAGGACGGAATCCGCCCCTGCTGCTGCCGCATTCAGTGCAAAAGAGCCTGTATGGGTAAAGCAGTCCAGCACTTTCTTCCCTCTGCACAGCCGCCCCACTGCCTGCCGGTTATATTTCTGATCCAGAAAAAAACCTGTCTTCTGTCCCTCTTCCACATCCACCAGATACCGGACTCCGTTTTCCACGATCTCCACCTTTGTGTCAAATGGTTCTCCGATAAAACCTTTGTACCGCTCCATCCCCTCCTGAAGGCGCACTTTGGCGTCGCTTCGCTCGTAGACACCGCGGATATGGATTCCGTCTTCCTCCAGGACCTTCCTCAGACATTCCAGAATCATCGGCTTTAAGCGGTCGATCCCCAGAGCCAGGGACTCTACCACCAGAACGTCGGAAAATTTGTCGACGACGATGCCCGGCAGAAAATCCGCTTCCCCGAAGATGATCCTGCAGCTGGAAGTATCCACGGTCTCCTTCCTGTAATTCCACGCGGCCCGGACCCTCATATCGATAAAATCCCGGTCCACGACCGCATCCTTTTTTCTGGTCATCATGCGGACCGTGATCCTGGACTTTGTGTTGATAAATCCCTGTCCCATGGGATATCCGTCAAAATCTTCCACCCGGACCATATCTCCTTCAGAGAACTCTCCCCGGATCCTGTCTATCTCATTATCATAAATCCAGGCGCCGCCTGATTTCAGACTGCGCCCCTGACCTTTTTTCAGTATGACTGTTGCTGTTTCCATCTGCTTTTCAGCCTTTCTCCTCTTCGTCTTTCTCCTGTTTACTGTCGTCTCTCCCCCGGTTCCTCCTCCACATAATGGACTCCGGAGATGATCCAGTATTTATCATACCGTCTGATGTTACTGCTGTCAAAATTCAGCTGGTACAGCCGGAATGTGACCGGCGTATCTCTGTGCTGCCACTGCTGCTCATAAGTGTACTCATAGTGCATGCCCAGCTGCTGCATCACCTCTCCGCTGTGGGGATTTTTTATGTCATGAGTAGCCGTAATATAGGGAAATCCGTCATCTCTTACCTGTGTCACCACCGCCTGGGCAGCCTCGGTTATAATTCCGTCGTTCCAGAATTCACTTCTCAGACCATAACCCAGATCAAAACTGTCGTCAATGCTCACATGGACATAGCCGATAGGTATATTGTCGCTCTTTAAACATATGGCATACCGATACCCCCTCAGCTGCCTGTAAGTGTGAGCATATTCCTGTTCATACAGCTGCCTGGCTTCATCCATGGTTTTTACAGGAAGCCAGGGCACATAGCTGTTCCTTTCCGGATCACTGTAGATGTCAAATATGGCTTTAATATCATTTTCCGTAAACTTTCTCAGTATCAGTCGTTCTGTCTCCAAAGCAGGTGTATTATTCAGTCTCATTTGTGCCTCCCTCAAGTTGTCATTGTTTTTTCAGTTCCAGATTCCTCTTTTCCATATTTTTCGATAACTCAAACCCGGCAGACAGTCCTGCCTCAAAATAAACTTCCTCAAAGGTTTTCGCAAAGCTGATGAAAACATCCATCAGCTCCTCGTTGTCGGATTCCGCATCAGGAAAGATAGTCCTCAGCCGGTCAAACAGTTGTTCATAAGCCTTTCCTGTCCTTTCCTCTATGCTTCCCCTTTCTTCCATCCGACCTCCTCCATACAAAAGGTAGGAGGCCAGATTTTCTGCATCTGCTCTTTTCATGATATCACCGTAAATACTCATGTCCCAAATCCTTTCTGCCAGGCTTTTATTGGAGAGCCTCTATAGCCGCCTGAAGCTGATTATCCTCGCTTTTCTCCACCACTGCCTGAGTCCTCAGTTCTTCATCCAGTTCCACTTCGATGTCAGGCGTCAGTCCCACGCCGTGAAGATCCGTACCGCCGGGAGTATAGTAGTGAGCCGTTGTCAGCTTAATGGCCGTGCCGTCTCCCAGAGGAAGAAGGCTCTGAACGATACCTTTGCCGAAAGTCTGAGTCCCTACCACGACGCCTGCTTTATAATCCTGGATCGCCCCGGTAAATACCTCGGAAGCGCTGGCAGAATTGCCGTTGACCAGGACAGCCAGAGGAATGTCCAGCTCATGTCCGTCCTCTTTCGGGAAACCGCCGTTGCGCTGGCTGTAGTCACTTTCGTACCGGATCTCTCCGCCGCTGCTGAAAAACCGGTCTCCCTTTCCGTCCTTATCCGCGGTGGATACCAGCATACCGCCCAGTTTGTCTTCCGGCAGCACATAAGCCATCATCTCCACAACTGCATCCAGGACTCCTCCCGGATTGTCCCGGAGATCAATGACCAGCTTCTCCATGCCCTGAGACTCCAGATCCTCCACCGCATTCTTAAACTGCTGGCTGGTCACGCTGTCAAACTGCATCACATAGATATAACCCACATGATCCGCCAGCATCTCGTGCTCCACCGTGGGAACCTCGATCTGACGCCTCTCGATATTCAGCTCTACCTCGTCGTTGGCTTCGCCCCGAAGTACGGTCACCTTTACCTTGCTGCCCTCTTCCCCCCGGATGTAGTTGCTGACCAGCAGATCCAGCTCCAGACCAGCCACATTTTCATCGTTCACCTTATAGATAATGTCTCCCGGCAGCATCCCCGCCTCATAAGCCGGGGCAGTCTCAAACACCTTGATGACCGTGGCTATCCCTGTGGAGCGGTTCTGGGAAACCATGGCGCCGATACCGCAGTATTCTCCTGTCGTATCTTCCATCAGGGACTGATAATCCTTTTCATTGTAATACACGGAGTAGGGATCCTCCAGCCCGTACATCAGGCCTGTATAGATGCCATCCTCCACTTTCTCCATATCCTCATCAAACAGGTAATACTGTTCCACGATATCCTGGATATAACCCATCTTTTCCACGATCCGGTCCAGCTCCAGATCTCCCTCTGAAGAGAGATCCGGATCCTGGTCTCTCAGGATCTGGGTCTGATCATCCATGACGGTTTTTCCGATGAGAAAGATCCCTGCGGAGACACCCACGATCAGCAGCCCCGCAAAAGCCATCACCAGAGCGCCCACCAGGACTCCCTTCCAGAATTTATTCTTACTCTCCATATCTAAAACTCCTCTCACTGTAACCCGGACCATTTTGGTCCGTTTTTGGAAGGATATGACCATATAAACCTATTGTTGCCAGCTGTCAGTAAAATATACTCAGCCCTGAAAAAGCCTGCAGCATCATACCTTCAAATGCTTCCTTATGGTAAAGAAGCTTGCAAAAAATCCGATCCCCAGTCCCAGCAGTCCTCCCACTGCCGCCATATACGGGAATATCTGACTGAGGGGAAGAAACTGAAAGATCCTGGAAAGGATCTGGAATCTGGCAGTCAGATAACTTACGGAGCGGAGATACAGAAAATACATGGCTGCCAGAGGAACTGCCGCTCCCATAAGACCCATGACGATTCCTTCCACCACAAAAGGCGCCCGGATCATGTAATTGGTCGCTCCGATATACCGCATGATCTCATTCTCGTTCTTGCGGAAGGAAGCCGCCACATTGATGGTGTTGCTGATCAGGAACACGGAAACCGCCAGCAGCACGCCGATGATCACCAGAGACAAAATACCGATGACGGCGTTGAAACTGCTTAAGCCTGCCGCGGCGCTGTTGGAGTAATGGACCTCTCTCACTCCCGCTAACTGTTTCAGGGAAGCCGCTACCTGTTCCTGCATGTCGATGTCGTGGAGAAATACCTGGTAAGAGGCGGATCCCGCCAGCGGATTATCGTCGGCAAATCCTTCAGCCAGCTCTTCGTGGCCGGCAAAGTAGTCTTTCTTCATGCTGTCCCACGCTTCTTCGGCTGACGTAAATTCCAGATTGCTGACTTCCTGCCACTGACCGATCTCTCCTCCGATCCCTCTGATCTGCTCCTCCGACAGTGTTTCGTCAAAAAATACGGTGATACCGATGGTGCCTTCTACATTCTTCACCACGTGCTGAATATTCACAACAATGCTGAAGAACAAACAAAATAAAAAAATACACGCAGAAATTGTCGCAACAGAAGCCAGTGAAAACCAGATATTTCTGCATATATTCTTAACGCCCTCCTTCAGGCAATACCAGAATGAACTAATCCTCATGAACCAACCCGCCTTCTTCATCGCTTACGATACAGCCCCGGTCCATGGTAATGACCCGCCTCTGCATCAGATTGACTATCTCATTGCTGTGGGTGACCACGATTACCGTGGTACCCATGCGGTTGATCTCATCCAGCAGCTTCATGATCTCGATCGCGTTATGATGGTCCAGATTTCCTGTAGGCTCGTCTGCCAGCAGTACTTTGGGCCGATTGATCAGCGCCCTGGCGATGGCAACCCTCTGCTGTTCTCCTCCGGACAGCTGCTGGGGATAAGATTTGTATTTGGAAGACAGGCCTACCATCTGGAGCATAACCGGCACCTTCTCGCGGATCCTTCTGGGAGAGGCGCCGATCACTCTCTGGGCAAAAGCCACGTTCTCATACACATTCCGGTCCTTCAGAAGCCGGAAGTCCTGAAAAATGACTCCCAGCATCCTGCGGTACTTGGGGACATACCGCCTTGGCATCTTGCCCAGGTTCATGTCATTTACCACGATCTTACCGGAAGTGGGCTCCACCTCTTTCAGCAGAAGCTTAAGGAGGGTTGATTTGCCGGAGCCGCTGCGGCCCACGATAAACACGAACTCCCCGTCTTCTATGGTGATGTTGATGTTCCGAAGGGCCTTGTTTCCGGTATCGTAGGTTTTGTATATATTGGTTATTTCTATCATGTTGTCTTATGGTCCTTTAAAAATCTGAATTTTCCATGTATTTCATATATTTGACCACCATGAGAGCGATCTTAAAGGTGATGGCATCCTCAAAAACACGCAGATCCAGTCCCGTGCTCTTCTGCAGCTTGTCCAGACGATACACCAGAGTATTCCTGTGAATATACAGCTGGCGGGAAGTCTCCGACACATTCAGGCTGTTCTCAAAAAACTTGTTGATCGTAGCCAGGGTCTCATCATCAAATTCATCCGGGGACTTGCCGTCAAAGATTTCCTTGATGAACATCCGGCACAGGGGGATGGGAAGCTGATAGATCAGGCGTCCGATGCCCAGCCTGTTATAGGCGATAACGTTCTTGTCGCTGTAGAAGATCTTGCCTACATCCAGAGCCATCTTGGCCTCCTTGTAGGAACGGGACACCTCCTTGATCTCCCCCACCACGGTTCCGAAAGCCACGTGAACCTTGGTCATAGCCTCCGTGTTCAGCATATCCAGGACCATATTGGCAGTCTTCTCCAGATCATCATAAGTCTCCGAAGGCTTCACTTCCTTCACGAGAATAATATTCTTCTCGTCCACGGCCGTGATAAAGTCCTTGGTCTTGCTGGCGAACAGGCTTCTCACGGTCTCCAGAGCGTTGGCGTCCTTCTCATGTTTGGTCTCGATGATATATACCACCCGCTTTACGCTGGTCTCAATATGCAGCTTCTTGGCCCGGTTATAGATATCTACCAGCAGCAGAT
Organism: uncultured Hungatella sp.; assembly: GCA_910586845.1. Classification (GTDB taxonomy): domain Bacteria; phylum Bacillota; class Clostridia; order Lachnospirales; family Lachnospiraceae; genus UBA3402. The sequence goes on along the minus strand of CAJUJV010000097.1, from coordinate 1,190 downwards.
TGTCAAGGAGCAGGTTCTTGATGAAATTATCCTTATCAAAGCGCTCCTTGTAAGCCACCAGAAGGTTCTGGATCTGAAATGCCGCCAGCTTCCCAACCATATATGCGTCGTCACTGCTTCCCTTGACAAGCAGAATATACTCTAACTGATGTTCGTCAAACACTTTGAAGAACTGATATCCCTGAATCACCTGACTGTCTGCCGGAGAATCTACAAACGCCAGGATCGAGCTTTCGTACTCTTCTGCATCCGGAAATGTGGTGGCCAGGACCTTGCCCTCGGTTTCACAGACACAGAGATCTATTCTTGTAATGGCTTTAAGGCCGTCGATGGTCGTCTGAAGTATCTGATTTGAAATCATAACGCACTCTCCTTTTTTGTAAATTTACCCTGATTCTATATTATAGCAAAAAACAAAAAAAAGCAAGCAGGTATGAATACCTGCCCGCTTTTTTTCTCTTTGCTGTTTATTGTTCTGATATTCAGACTAGTTAACGATGATCTGCTCTGTATCTTTGTCAAATACATGGATCTTGCTCAGATCCAGGGCCAGTCTTACGGTGTCGCCTACTCTGGCAGCAGTACGCGGATTTACTCTGGCTGTAAAGTTGGATTCTTCCACATCAAAGTACAGGAATACCTCTGCGCCCAGAAGCTCGTATACACGGACAACAGCCTCGATAATGCTCTTGGGAGAAGCTTCCAGCCATGCTGCATCATCATGAAGATCCTCGGGACGGATACCCAGTGTAACGGTCTTGCCGATGTAGTTCTTAGCCTCCAGAACCTTGCCTTTTTCTGTCGGCAGGGAGATGGTGTGGTTGCCGAAGGTTAATGTAACGTCTGCGCCTTCCTTGCCCACCTTGGCGTCTACCATGTTCATCTGAGGAGCTCCGATGAATCCTGCAACGAACTTGTTGCATGGTTTGTCATACAGATTCTGAGGAGAGTCAACCTGCTGAACAACGCCGTCCTTCATAACTACGATCCTGGTACCAAGAGTCATAGCCTCGGTCTGGTCATGAGTTACATAGATGATAGTAGCCTGCAGTCTCTGATGAAGCTTGGAGATCTCGATACGCATCTGGCCTCTCAGCTTGGCATCCAGGTTGGACAGAGGCTCATCCATCAGGAACACCTTGGGATTACGAACAATAGCACGTCCCATGGCAACACGCTGTCTCTGACCA
>CAJUJV010000096.1:4498-12181 GCA_910586845.1 uncultured Hungatella sp. | reverse complement strand
GGGCGGGCCGCTTTAGCGGCATACTCCACTCCGCCCCCGTGTGCATAAAAAAAGGGACCGGTTCTCACGCCAGTCCCATAGTCTGTTCCAGATTCCTGTAGATACGCTCCTGCAGGTCTTTGACCCCTGTCCATACATCGCTTCCCTCCAGAAGCAAGCTGTTGACCGTGACAAAGGCCGCTCCGTAGGCCAGAGTCTGGAAATTAAAATAATAGCTTTTGTAAACCTCGTCCGGAATATTTTTCTCCCGGCAGTAAGCACTAAACTGTGCCGCCATCTTCCGGAAGCTTTTCCATTTCCGGATTCCCGCCTGCCCCTCATTGATGGTGCGCCAGAAGTATTCGCTGATCAGGAAAGGATTTTCACAGAGATAGCGGATGTAGGCCGTGTTCATCTCCAGATGGGCCTTTTTATAATCAGTCCCCGCCTGTTTTTCGATCGCCTCCATGGTCTCTGACAGCTCCAGATCCAGGTATCGGGATATGGCCAGAAACAGCCCCCGTCTCCCGTTAAAATGCTTAAAGGGCGCTGCGCAGGAGACACCGCAGGCCTCCGCCACCGCCCTGGCAGAAAATCCGTCCACACCGTTTTTCCGCATCTGTCTCACGGCCTCCCGGATCAGTTCTTCCTCCAGATTTCTTCCTGTTTCTTTTATCATATCCGATCACAAAATCCTTTTTTAACTGGTCAGCATCATACGGTCGTTGGCAAATTCTTCCCCGCTGGCCTCGGAAAATTTCCTCAGAAGGTCTTCTACCTTCAGTTTTTTCTTCTCCTCGCCTTCTACGTCAAAGATGATCTGTCCGTTGTTCATCATGATCAGGCGGTTGCCGATGTGGATGGCATCCTTCATATTGTGAGTGATCATCAGAGTGGTCAGATGGTCCTGGTTCACGATATTTTCTGTGGTCTCCAGCACCTTGGCCGCCGTCTTGGGGTCCAGAGCCGCCGTGTGCTCGTCTAAAAGAAGCAGCTTGGGCTTTTTCAATGTTGCCATGAGAAGGGTCAGAGCCTGTCTCTGACCGCCGGATAAAAGACCCACCTTGCTGGTGAGGCGGTTCTCCAGACCCAGGCCCAGTTTGGCCAGCATATCCCGATACAGCTTTCTCTCGGCTGCGGCGATGCCTTTCTTCAGAGTTCTCTTGTCTCCCCGCCGCAGGGCAAGAGCAAGATTCTCTTCGATGCCCATAGTGGCCGCGGTGCCGTTCATGGGATCCTGGAACACCCGGCCCAGAAAAGCGGCCCGCTTATGCTCCGGATATCTGGTTACGTTGACCCCGTCTATGAGGATCTGTCCCTCATCTACTTTCCAGGTTCCGGCGATGGCGTTGAGGAGAGTGGACTTTCCCGCGCCGTTTCCACCGATGACCGTGACGAAATCGCCGTCTTTTAAGGTCAGATCAAGCCCTTTCAGAGCCTGCTTCTCATTGACCGTGCCAGGATTAAAGGTTTTTGAAATATGGTCGATCTCCAGCATCAGGAATTTCCTCCCTTCTTTACAGGTTTTGAAAAATACCGCTCCTGCCATACGGGGATGGCCAGGAAAACAGCTACTACAAGAGCAGATAAAAGCTTCAGAAGGTCCGTGTCAATGCCGATCCAGATCACCACCTGAAGTACCAGGTAGTAGATAATGGAACCCAGGGATACGGCCAGAAGCTTGAAGCCGAAATTGCGGAAGACTTTTCCGAACAGGGCCTCCCCGATGATCACCGCCGCCAGACCTATGACGATGGCGCCCCGGCCCATGTTGATGTCGGCAAACCCCTGATACTGGGTCAGCAGAGCTCCGGACAGCGCCACCAGGCCGTTGGAGAGCATCAGGCCCAGAACACGGCCCAGATCCGTGTTGATCCCCTGAGCCCTGGCCATCTTGTCGTTGCAGCCTGTGGCTCTCAGAGAGCAGCCCAGCTCTGTACCGAAAAACCAGTATAACACCAGGATCAGGATCAGGGTGAATACGGCTACCACCAGAATTGTATTTTTATAGAAAGGCACGTTTCTGATGAACCGCAGAGATACCAGGAGATCATAGTTATTCACGTTGATCGCCTGGTTGGCCTTTCCCATTATTTTCAGATTCACGGACCACAGCCCAAGCTGGGTCAGGATACCGGCTAAAATGGCGGGTATCCCCATAAAGGTATGAAAGATCCCCGTAGTCAGACCGCAGACCAGTCCTGCCCCGAAGGCAGCCGCCATGGAAATCCACACATTCCTGTCATTGAGCATCATCATGATAAAGACCGCACCGCCGGTACACATGGAGCCGTCTACGGTCAGATCCGCAACATCCAGTATGCGGTAGGTAATATATACGCCGATGGCCATGATCCCCCAGATCAGGCCCTGGGCGGCAGCCCCCGGCAATGCATTGATCAAAATCATTATATTCATACTTCTGTCTCTCTTTCTCTGCTGAAAAGTGCTCCTGCCCCTTTCTGTTCTGACGGCCCGGGGCATCGGACGGCAGCCTCCCGCCTCTGTCGGCTGCCGGATCCTGCCGTCCCTGATCTTTACTTACTCGATCGCCACATAGCCGTCGGGGATCTGGATCCCCAGGTCATCACAGATGGGCTTATTGTACTTCTTGGTAAACTTCGGTGCATACTCGATGGGCATCTGGGAGATGTCTGCCTCGCCTTTCAGGATCTTGGCGGCCATCTTGCCCGTTCCCACGCCCAGGTCATAGTAGCTGATGGACAGAGTGGCCACGCCGCAGCCCCTGCAGATTCCTTCTTCTCCGGCGATCACCGGAACCTTGGCCGGACGGCAGATGTTGTCAACGGTCTCTGCCGCTGCCGCTGCCGTGTTGTCTGTAGGAACGTAGATGACGTCGCTGGCTTCCACTGCCTTGGTTGCCACTGTGGCCAGATCATTGGAGTCGGAGAAAGAATAGTACTCACAGGTATATCCCATCCCTTCCAGGGCCGCCTTCACCGTGTCTACCTGATACTGGGAATTGGCCTCTGCAGAACAGTAGAGAAGTCCTACCTTCTCCGCATCGGGAAACAGTTCCTTCAGCATGGCTGCCTGCTCGTCAAGAGGAGCCAGGTCGGAAGTTCCGGAGATATTGCCTCCCACGGTTCCGCTGAAATTATCGATTCCCAGAGCCACTCCGTATTCGGTCACGGAGGTTCCCAGGATGGGGATCTCTGTAGTTCCCGCCTGGGCGGCCTGAAGCGCCGGTGTGGCGTTGGCCAGGATCAGGTCAACATCTCCGGACACAAAGTTGTTGATGATGGTGGAACAGGTGTTGGAATCGCCCTGGGCGTTCTGCTCGTCGAAGGTTACGCTGTCACCCAGTTCTTCCTTCAGAGCATCCATAAATCCCTTCGTCGCCGCATCCAGCGCATCATGCTGTACCAGCTGGCAGATACCTACCTTGTAGGTCTTATCGCCTGAAGCTCCGTTTCCTGCGCCGCTGCCGGAGCCGGAACATCCTGCCGCGGATGCTGCCATAACGCCGGCCATAATCACGGCTGCCGCTTTTCTTGATCTTCTCATAATAAGGTCCTCCCCTTTGTTGAAAGATTATTTTTGGAACTCAGGTGTTATCATACTACAAAAATCTCTCAACGTCAATCTTATGTAACTTTAAATTCACATAAATTTAAAGCGGTAAAGTATCTCTCTGTCCCGGATCCTTTATGCCAGGATCTCCCGGTAAACTCTCAGCACATTGCCGTGGAAGACCGCCTCGATCTCGGAGGATGTGAATCCCTGCCTTCTCATCTCCGCCTCCAGAAGGGGCAGCCCGGAACCGTCGCCCAGCTCCAGTTCTCCCCTGATGCCGTCGAAATCCGAGCCCAGACCGACACAGCCCACACCTCCTGTCTGCTTCATGTGCCTCATGTGATCCACCATGTGGGAGATCAGGCTCCTGGCCTGTTCCCCGTCTTTCCAGTCATGTAAAAACGCGGGACAGTAGTTGATTCCCGCCACTCCGCCTCTCTCCCCCAGGCCCCGGATCATGTCGTCAGTCAGATTTCTGGGATGACCGGCCAGGGCTCTGGCGTTGGAATGGCTGGCAACAAAAGGCTTCCTGGTATGGGCGAACACATCCCGGATGCCGGCATCATTGAGATGGGAGATATCGATGATCATGCCGAGACGTTCCATCTCATCCAGAAACTCCAGTCCCTTCTCTGTCAGGCCGTGTTCCGTATCCGGCCAGCATCCCTTTTCCGGTCCCTCGTTTACGATCCGGTTGGGATATCCCAGCTGGTTGGGGAAATTCCAGGTGAGAGTCATCATCCGGACTCCCAGGCGGTAGAAGTCTCTCAAAAGCCTTACGTCTCCACGGCAGACTCCTCCTTCTTCCATGGTCAGCATGGCGGACATCCTGCCCTCTTCCCAGTTCCTGCAGATCTCCTTCCAGGATCTCACCACGCCGATGATATCCTCGTTGGCCCTCATCTCTTCATAAAAGGTATCGATCATCTCCATGGCCCGGCAAAAGGGATCTTCTGTTTTTTTCAGATTCACATATACGGCGAAATTCTGGAGTCCGTAATCTCCTTTTTTCATCTTCTCCAGGTCCAGATGGAGACCGCTGCTTCTGAGGCAGACCTTCTCTCCTTCTGCCCGTCTCTCAAATATCTCGTAGACGGTATCGCAATGCATATCCACGACTCTCATGTCTTATCCTCCGGCTTTTTGCCTTTTCTTTATCTTATGCCGCAGACAAGGCACCGGGATCTTTTTCACCCCGGTGCCTTCCACAGAAAGCAATATCTGATTTTAGCATCATCCCGGCCGGAAAGTCAAGCACTTACTCGCTTCTCAGGGCATCGATGGGATTAAGGCCGGCGGCTCTCCGGGCAGGGGCGTAGCCGAAGAACAGACCGATGGCTACGGACACGGAAAATGAGATGATCACCGCCGACGGTGTGGGTGTGGCCGAAAGTCCCGCCGCCGCGCCTACCGCCGTGGTGGCGGCGCTTCCCAGGATGATGCCGATGATCCCGCCCATGGCGCTCTGGACTGCCGCCTCGATGACAAACTGCTGCAGGATCACTCCTTTTCTCGCCCCCAGGGCTTTGCGGATACCGATCTCCCTGGTCCGCTCCGTCACGGATACCAGCATGATGTTCATGACCCCCACGCCGGCCACCAGCAGGGAGATGCCCGCGATGCCTCCCAGGCCGGCAGACACCATGGCAATCATGGAATTCAGGGAATCCAGCATCTCGCTCATGGCCGTCACACGGTACAGATCCTCGTTTTTAAAGATCTCATGGAGAAATTCCTCAATCCTCTCCGTGGCCTCTGAAGCCGTATCGAGAGTCCGGATAGTAAAAATATAGTTGCTGATATTGGCGTTTCTGGACATCTTCACGGCACAGCTGTAGGGGATCCAGACAAAATCATCGGTCCCTCCATCGTCCATGTCGTCCTCATCCTGTCTCTCGGCCACTCCCACGATACGAAAGGCGTACCCGCCGATCTTCACGGTCTGATCGACGGCCTTCTCCGGGCTGCCGTACAGTTCCCGGGCCACATAGTAACCGGCCACACACACTTTCTGTCGGGACACGATGTCCGAATACTGGATATTCCGCCCCTGAGCCAGATCGTAGCCTTTGATATCCAGATATTCTTCGCTGACTCCCGTGACTCCGGTGGAGGACATGGAGTCGCTGCCGTGCTTTACCACCGTGCTCACATTGACCACGGGAGTCATATTGTCAAACAGTTCTTCCTGCTCCTCATAAAACCCGTACATCTCCTCCGGGGACACGGAGCGGGAGGACAGATTCATCACATTGACGTTGATCTGGTTCGTTCCCAGGCTGGCAAAGCTCTCGGTCATGTAGGACATATAGGCGTTGACCAGGCTCACCAGGATGATCACCGATGCCACGCCGATGATGATCCCCAGCATGGTGAGAAAGGACCGCATCTTGTTGCTTCTGATACTTTTTAAGGCCAGTTTAAAGGATTGCAGCATATTCATTTACGTCTCCGTCAAAATTGATCTTCCCGTCGTGGATCCTCACCACCCGCCTGGCTTCCAGAGCGATGGAACTGTCGTGGGTGATGATCACGATGGTGTTGCCTTCCCGGTTCAGTTCTTTCAGGAAATCCAGGACCTCTCTGCTGGTTTTGGAATCCAGGGCTCCCGTAGGCTCGTCTGCCAGAATCAGAGACGGATTCCCTGCCAGAGCCCTGGCGATGGACACCCTCTGCTGCTGGCCTCCGGACAGCTGGGCCGGAAGATTTCTCCATTTTTCTTCCAGTCCCACTCTCCTCAGGGACTCCATGGCTCTCTCCCGCCGCTCCCCTGCCGGTACTCCGGCGTAGAGAAGAGGCAGCTCCACATTCTCCAGGAGATTGCAGCGGGGAAGCAGGTTGTACTGCTGGAAGATAAAGCCGATCATTTTATTGCGGATATGAGCCAGCTGGTCGTCGCTCATCTCGCTGGTGTCCTCTCCTCCCAGAAGATACTCTCCCTCCGTGGGCACATCCAGTGCGCCGATGATGTTCATCAGAGTGGATTTGCCGCTTCCCGATTTGCCTACCACCGCCACAAACTCTCCCCGGCAGATGGTCAGGCTCACATCGTCGCTGGCCCGCACCTCCTCGTCCCCCATCTGATAGATCTTGTAGATATGTCTCAGCTCAATTAAAGGTTCTTCCATGTCACATTCCTCCTAGGGCCTGGGACCGCCCATGCCGCCGCTGCCTCTGCCGGAGCCGCCTCCCCAATCTCCGCCGGGACCTCCCATGCCGCCGGGGCCGCCCATACCGGGCATCATGTTAAATCCGCCGGATACGGAGGACTCGGACACATAGACCTCATCGCCTTCCGACAGTCCGCTTACGATCTCCACATAGTCGTCGTTCATCAGTCCTGTCTCCACCTCCACGGCCCTGAAGCCGGCCGGAACCGGACCGTCGCTCTCCGTGACGGATTCGTCCTTCACATAGACCCGGTTGCCTCTCATGAGGGCATCCACGGGGATCACCAGGGCATTATCCGCCTGGTCCAGGATAATGTCTCCATCCACGTTCATACCCGGAAGCAGATCTCCCGTATCGTCCAGAGTTACGGTCACCGGGTAGTTGGTGACTCCGTTGGAGTAAGAACTGGCCAGGCTGATGTTGGTCACCTTTCCGGAGAACTTCTGCCCCTCAAAGGCGTCGGCGCTGATCTCCACGGTCTGACCTGTTTTCACGCTCTGGACATCCAGTTCATCCACGGACATCTCGAAAGTCAGCTGGGACAGGTCGTAGATCACTGCCAGGGTGGCCGTGTTGTTGCCTCCTGCGCTGATCTTGTCTCCTGCCTTGGTATTCTTGGTGATCACCGTGCCGGAGATCGGCGCCGTGATGGTATAGTTCTCATAGGAATCCTGGGTGGAGTCCAGTCTGCTCTGAGAGGATTCCAGGGTTTCTTTTGCCTGATCCATGGAGTTTTTGTAGGACCGTATGAGGTTCTCCGCCGTTCTGTCGGTCATCCTGAAAAATCCGCCGCCTTTGCTCACATAGTCTCCTTCATGGACCAGCAGGGATGAGATCTCCACATTCCCTGAGATATCCGCGGTCATGACCGTGGACAGAGCCGGCTCAAAAGTACTCTCCTGGGCGCAGAAAAATTCCCCGATCTGCACCGTGGCAGAAGACTGCTCTGTCAGTCCCCCGGGATTGGCTGTCTGGATCGTCACGTAGCGCACCAGG
>CAJUJV010000096.1:0-4488 GCA_910586845.1 uncultured Hungatella sp. | reverse complement strand
AGGCGGCCTCCTGTCATGGTCCCCTCCATGTTGCTGACGGCCGTGACGGTTCCCGTCAGCTGCTCTCCGGTGTCCGCCATGGTGATCACTGCCTCGTTGCCCGCTCCGATCAGCGCCGCATCCGTGCTGAGGAAAGGCACCTTCAGCTTCATGGTCCGGTCATCATAGATATCTGCCAGCTTTGTGCCTGCGCTGACCTTGTCGCCCTCCTTCACATAAAGGGTTTTGACAAAACCTGTCTCTGTAGATTTGTATGTATTGCCGCTGTAGTCGGACACGGCCCGGTTGTAATCTTCCACGGCCAGGTCGTAGGAAGTCTGAGCCCGGTCAACGGAATTGCGGGCCATGTTCAGCTCCGTCTCCATGGATGTCGCATCGATCACATAGAGGACCTGGCCTTTTTCCACATAATCTCCCTCCTCGAAATCCGCCGTCACCACATCCCCTGACACCAGGGAGGTTATGGTATACGTATCCTTGGGAGACAGGCTTCCGGAGGAAGACAGAGACGACAGAATGTCCCTTCTCTCCGCCACCGCAGTCCTCTGTGCCGTCACCTCCCGGCCTGATGCTTCCCTCCGGCTCAGATATCTTCTGGCTCCCATTACGAGGAATATCAGAACCATGGCTGCCGTCAGTCCTCTGAAGACCTTCTGTTTCCCTGTCAGTTTCTTTTTCCGCCTTTTTCTCTTCTGCAGCTCCTTTTTCCCGGATTCCTGAACACTGCCCTCTTCCTTTGGTCTGTTCGCTGATTCTGTCATGATCCTTCCCTCTATTAATATTCAATATAGTCGGTAACTGTGTAGGAATCCACTCCGTCGGTACCCCCCGACCGCTCACAGATAAGGATCACCCCGTCTCCCACCTGCATCTCTCCATAGATGGAAAATGCGAACTGGACGTCTGAATCTTTAAGCCGGAACTCTATATCTCCGTATTCCTCCAGAGTCACGGTGCTGGGCGTCATGACGCTGCTGGAACTGTAGAAGATGCCGCTGATCTCCCCCTTCACCGCCACCATGGCGCTGCCTGTCAGCTCATTTTCCCCGTCATTGCTGTAAGCCCACACGGTCTTTGTATTGGTATTATAGTAAATGACCACAAATCCTTCGGATTTGGCCTGTTTCACCCGCTGCAGATCAGATATCTGCCCATCCAGATAGAAAGTGGCCTCGCTGACTTTAAAGGGAATATAGTCGTCAAGACTGTAATTCTTCTTCACCACCTTGGGGCCTTTCAGATCATTGTCCGCGATGGTCAGGGGATTTACCTCCCCGTCGGCCGACAGCTCATAGCCCAGGACAGTACAGTAATCTCTTCCTGCGGAAGTCTCCGCACACAGAAGGTTGTAAAACAGATTGATACAGTCGGATTTGGTCAGGACCTCCAGAGGCTCCTTCCCGATGTTGTCTCCCAGCTCCAGGTAATTATATTTGGCCCATCTTCCGTTGATCTGATTCCCTGAGAAATCTTCATCCGTATATCCAAGAAGGGCCAGGATCCCCCTTATGGCTTCCTGCAGCGTAATCTGCTGATCTGGGCGGAACACGCCTCCCAGGTAGCCGCTCATCCACTGGTTCTCCGCAGCGATACGTATGGCTGAAGCGTAGGGACTCTGTGCAGGAACATCGGCAAAAACCGCCGTAGCGTTCACCTGCAGCGCCACTGACTTGTAAGTGCTGGCATTGACCAGCATCTGAGCATATTCTCCCCTGGACACGGCTTCGTTTTCCCCCGTCACACTCATGATGCCGCTTAAGCCGATGACCTTTCTTCTCAGTTCATAACTGCCGGATGCCTCCGCCGCAAAGGGCATCCCCATAACAAAAACAGCGGCAGCCGTTACTCCGGCTGCCAGTCTGTATCCATTCATAGACCTTTCCTCCCGGACTGATTTTTTTCTACTCTATCAGGGAATTGTGTCTATTTTGTGTTCATTTTGTGTTCTTTTTTCTAATGTTTAAAAACTCACATCAGAGGAGCGATGAGTCTCAGGCCCCGGCCTGCCAGTTTCTGATAGAGCGGATAGGATCTGCAGGTCTCCAGGGTGATCTCCTGACACTGCTTTAAGGTATTCTGGAAATCCTGTTCCACATCGGCCACGGTGGCGCTGTTGTACAGATATGCAGCGCATTCGAAGTGGTGATACAGGCTTCTGAAGTCCAGGTTAATGGTTCCCACCACTGCCTTCTCGTCGTCACTGGTAAATACCTTGGCGTGGACAAAGCCCGGCGTAAACTCGCAGATCTTCACCCCGCCGCAGAGAAGTTCTTCGTAATAGGTGTGAGCCAGAAAGAAGGCATACTTCTTGTCCGGGATATGAGGCATGATGATGATCACCTCCACGCCTCTCTTGGCCGCAAAGATCAGGGCATTGACCATCTCGTCATCAAGGATCAGATAGGGAGTCATGATGTGGACATAGTCTTTGGCCTGATAGAGGATATCCATGTATACATATTTTCCTACTCTCTCATCATCCAGAGGAGTATCTCCGTAGGGCATCACAAATCCGGTCCCCTCCCGTTCTGCCGTCTCTCCCGTGCCGGTCAGATAAGGTTCGCAGGACAGAGGTTCCCTGCCCCAGATATTCCAGTTCTGCAGGAACATCATGGTAAAGCTTCTCACTCCGTCCCCTTTGAGCATCACTGCCGTATCTTTCCAGTATCCGAACCGCTTTCTCTCATTAATATACTCGTCTGCAAGATTAATGCCGCCTGTGAAGGCAGTATGCCCATCGATGACCACGATCTTTCTGTGATCCCGGTTGTTCTGGTAGGTGGAGAGCATGGGGCGGATAGGGGCGAAGGCCCTGCAGTGGATTCCCTTCTTCTCCATGGTCCTTGGATACCGATAGGGAAGAAGGACCAGGGAACACATGCCGTCGTACATGAACCGGACCTCCACTCCTTCTTTTACCTTCTGCTCCAGGATCTCCAGGATAGAATCCCACATGATCCCTCTCTCCACGATGAAATATTCCAGGAAGATAAATTTTTTCGCCTTTTTCAGCTCCTCCTTCAGCCTCTCAAACTTTTCCTCCCCGCTTGGGAAATAGGTGACGCTGGTATGCTCATAGACCGGAAAACCGCCTTTCTCCGACATATATCTGGCAAGATTTCTCTCCTGGCGGTCCGCCCTGTCCAGGTGCTCTTCCACGGTCTTGTCCTGTTTTAAATAGGCTCTCGTATCCTTTATGAGCTGATCGGCCCGTTTGGCATAAAGCCTGCTTCCAAAATCCGCCTCCACCATGATGTACAGCAGGGTTCCGAATACGGGAAACACCAGGATAGGGATGATCCAGCCCAGTTTAAAGCTGGGATTCTCCTGCTTGTTGATGATATAGATACAGGTCAGGCCGCCCAGAAGGATCAAAGCCACATAGACATACAGGGAATAATCTCTCAGCCACCGTATGATCCCGAACAGAACGCCGATCTGGATCAGCAGAAACAAAACAACATAGGAGGTGCGGCCGAACACAATGCGCAGCAGCCCCCTGAGTTTCTTCTGATATTCTTTCATATAAAAAAACCTCCTTACCTGTCATCTTCTGTCTATTTTAACTCAAAACAGAAAAAATGACAAGTTAAGAGGTCCTCTGTGATCATCCGTGGATCATGATGCTGATCCGCTTATAGACCAGCGCCGTGATCAGGGAAACCAGGGCTCCCTTGATCAGATTAAAGGGCGCAACTGCCAGAAATACAAAAGTCCACACGCTGCCGATGGCCGGATTGATAGCCGCTCCTGCCTGGAGGATAGCCTCCAGAGGCATGAAATTGGAATAGAAGGGAAGCATCACCAGAGCGTTTAAGACCGCTCCCACCAGAGCCATACAGACAGTGCCAGTGACCATGCCTATAATAGCCCCCTGCTTGGTCTTTCGCAGCTTATAGATGATCCCTGCCGGCAGCACCAGGGCACAGCCGATGCAGAAGTTGGCAAACTCCCCTACAAAACCGGTGGAAGTCGGCTTTAACACCAGTTTAATAAGGATCTTTACCATCTCCGTCACGGCTCCCGCCACAGGCCCCATGGCAAAGGTTCCCACCAGGACCGGAATCTCGCTTAAGTCCAGCCCGTAAAAGGACGGGGCGATAAAGGGAAGGGGGAATTCAAAGAGCATCAGCACCGCGCCGATGGCCCCGAACATGCCCATCAGTACCACATTTCTCACATTTAACAGTTTCTTTGATTTTGTTACACTCACTGCTTTCATCCTGCTTATCCTCCTTTGATCTTTCACATCCCGGATCTTCTCTGAGGAACCGCCATGGGAACAATCGAGTTGGAGGCCTGCGCAATCGGGCAGGGAAGGCTTTTCCCCTGCTCGCCGTGCCGGGGGCGGGCCGCTTTAGCGGCATACTCCACTCCGCCCCCGTGTACATAAAAAGCCCTGAATACCTTTCGATACTCAGGGCCTCATCCTTCATCCATCTGTCTCATTCCCATGAAACACGCCGTTCTTCTCTCATCCAGACTATA
>CAJUJV010000095.1:4757-12800 GCA_910586845.1 uncultured Hungatella sp. | reverse complement strand
GCGAGTGGGGACAGGTCTTTTACGACTGGTATCTCATCCTTGTCTCTCCCTGTCCTCTGGTCACCGACTATTTCTGTCTGGGAGGACTTTCCAGCACCTTTCTCAATGCAGGGGCCTGCGGTATGGCATGCTTTCTGTTTATGATCTTCTTAAAAGGAGAGTCCCGGGCCAACACTCTGGCCGGATACTTCCTGGTAGCGGCCCACTGCTTCTACGGGCTGAATTTTCTCAATATGTGGCCTGCCTTTCTGGCCGTGCTCCTGTATCTGAGAGTAAAAAAACTGGACTATAAAAAAAATCTCCATGTATGCATGTTCGCCACCAGCTTCGGCCCCTTTATCAGCGAGCTTCTGTTCCGCTACACTCAGGGCGGATTTGTGCTGGGGGAGGTCCGGCTGACTGTTGCCGGCATCCTCCTGACCTTTGTGTTCAGCCTTATGCTGGGCTTTCTCATCCCCGCTCTCCTGCCCGGGACCCACGCCTGGCACAAAGGCTACACTCTGTACAACGGCGGCCTGGCCGTAGGCCTTCTTGGATTCTTTCTCTTTAATTTTCTTTACCGCACCATGGGATTTCACGATCACGGCCATGTGACCAGGGATAATGCCATCTACGAACAGTTCCATCGCTCCTACGGAGCTTTTTCCAACCTGTTCTTCCTCTCCCTCTTCCTTCTGTGCCTGATCGTCGGCTGGTTCCTAAACGACAAAAGCTTCCGGGGATTCGGCCATCTGGTAAAGGATACGGGATACTCCAGCGACTTCGCGGACCGGTACGGCATGCCACTGTGCCTCATCAACATCGGCTGCCACGGGGCCCTGTTTCTTCTGTATCTCAATCTGTCCATCCATTTTACGGAGGGGGCAGGCTTCACCGGTCCTACGGTGGGAGTCATCCTGGCAGCCCTGACCTTCACCGCCATGGGGCAGCATCCCAAAAATGTCTGGCCCATCCTTCTGGGCTATCAGCTGCTCTCCCTGGTGGTCCACTGGGTCTGCGCCGTAAACGGCACGGAGATCCCATGGACCCTGTCCACTCAGGGATATATTACCAGCGCCTCATTCGCCATGGGGCTCTGTCCCATCGTGGGGCGCTACGGGATCCGGGCAGGCGTGGCCGCCGGTCTTATGTGTGCGGCCATCTGCTCGTCCACCAGCGCCCTCCACGGAGGGCTGATCCTCTATAACGGAGGCTTCACCACGGGCATCACTGCCCTGCTTCTGCTGCCTATTCTGGAGCACTACATCCCGGAGGCCCGGGAAGAGATGAAAAATCTGACCATCAACATGCAGGACATGCTGACTCTGATCGGGAAAAAATCCTGAAAACGGATCACTTCTTCCCGAACAGAGTCCCCAGGATCCCTCTTCCCAGGCTGGCTCCGATATTGCCGCCCAGCCTCTTGCCGAAACTGCCGCCCACGCTCTTGCCGATCTGGTTGCCTACCTCCCGGCCGATGGTGCCGGCGGCAGATCTGGCCGCATTCTCCACCACCTTCTTGCGGGCCTTCTCCGCAGCCTCCTTCTCTCTGGCCTCCTCTTTTGCCTTCTTCTCCAGAGCCCTGGCTTCCTCTTTCGCCTGACGCTGGGCTTCCTTTTCCGCCTCACGGGCCTGGCGCTGGGCTTCCTTCTCCGCCTCCCGGGCCGCCTTCTCTTCCTCCTTCTTCTGCTCCGCCAGTTCTCTCTCCTCCTGTTCTTCCCTGGCCTGCTGCAAAGCCTTTCTCTGGAAAAACTCGTAGGCGGAATCCCGGTCGATCATGGTTCCGTACTTGGAATAAAGGACCTGGCCTTCTGTCTCCGCCTTTCTGTCCCCGTCACTTATGGGACCCATAAGACTCTGAGGCGGAAGGATCCTCGCTCTCTGTACCACGGAAGGGATCCCGTCCTCATCCAGGAAGGAGACCAGAGCCTGTCCGATGCCCAGCTGACCCAGGACCTCTCTGGTGTCAAAGTCCGGATTGACCCGGAAGGAGTCTGCCGCCGCCCTCACCGCCTTCTGCTCCGCGGGAGTGTAGGCATGAAGGGCATGCTGGATCTTGTTACCCAGCTGGCTTAAGATGCCGTCGGGAATATCTTTGGGGCTCTGAGTGATAAAATAGATGCCGATGCCCTTGGAGCGCACCAGCTTCACCACCCGCTCAAATTTCTGCAGCAGAGCTTTGGGCGCATCGTCAAAGAGAAGATGAGCCTCGTCAAAAAAGAACACCATCCTGGGCTTGTCACAGTCTCCGGCCTCCGGCAGGACCTCAAACAGTTCCGACAGCATCCACATCATAAAAGTAGAATACATCTGAGGATGATTGATCAGGCTTTCGCTGTGGAGAATATTGATCACTCCCCGGCCCCCGGCATCCGTGCGGAACCAGTCGTGGATATCCAGGGCCGGTTCCCCGAAAAACTGCTCTGCCCCCTGCTCCTCCAGAGCCGCCAGGCTTCGCAGGACCGCATTGATGCTCTGTCTGGGAAGGCTGCCGTACACAGGAGCAAACTCCTTATTATTCTCCGACACATAATTCAGCATGGCCCGCAGATCCTTGGTGTCCAGCAGCAGAAGTCCCTCGTCATCGGCGATGCGGAACACAAGGGAAAGCACATCCTCCTGGGTCTCCGTCAGGTCCATCAGGCGGGACAGAAGGGTGGGACCCATCTCCGATATGGTGGTCCTCAGAGGCAGACCTTTCTGGGCAAAAATATCCCAGAAACACACGGGATATGCATGGTAATCAAATCCTGCCTCCCCGAGCCCCATCTGCCTGATCCTTTCTTCCATGTCCTCCGTGTTCTGCCCCGGACGGCACATGCCCGCCAGATCTCCTTTTACATCTGCCAGAAATACCGGCACTCCGGCATCACTGAAAGACTCCGCCATGACCTTCAGGGTAATGGTCTTTCCCGTACCCGTAGCTCCTGCGATCAATCCGTGACGGTTGGCCATCCTGGGATGGATCCCGTATCTCTCCCCGTCCTTTTCTCCCATCCATATCAATCCGTCGTAATACATGATTCCTCTCCTTCCGACTGTATTTCCTTTATTGTACCCGGAAACAGAAAGATGGGCAAGCAAAAAAAGAGCTCTTTCCCCTCTGACACAGGGCAAAGAACTCTTTTTTCCGACAAAAACATTACAGCTCGATCTTATAATCTCCGGAGCCCTCTCCGTTAACCGCATAATAGGCAACGCCTTCTTCCGGCTTCACATAGACATCCATGGTCTTGATCTCCGCATCCGGGTTTGCTTCTGTAAATGCGGCTTTCGCTGCCTCCACAACCTGAACGGCGGTAATCTCCTTTCCCTGGAACTGGATGGTCACCGTAGTCTCCGGCTCACTCTTCTTCGCGGCGGTCTTCCTGGCCGCAGGCTTCTTCACCGCTGCCTTGGGAGCTTCTTCCTTAACATCGGCGGGAGTCTCCTTCACTGCTGCCTTGGGAGCTTCTTCCTCAACATTGGTGAGAGGCTCCTTCACTGCCGTCTTCTTTGCAGCGGTTTTCTTAACCGGAGCCTTCACTTCCGTCTCCTGTACTGCTGCTACTGGTGTACTCTCTGTATCTGCTTTCTTTCTTGCCATTTCATAATCCTCCTGAAAATTTGTTTTGAATCTCAATATATTTATTCCTGTCCAGTCTGAGAATATTTTGTCAAATCTGCATTGGTTGAAGTATACCCCGGTTTTTCTTATTTGTCAACCGTTGGCCCTAAAATACGCTGTTTTGCACGTATATTTCCCGGAATTTCCCCTGATAGATGCCATTTTCACGAATTTTTTTCCCTATGGTATTCAGCACCAGCCGCTTATTGCCGCTCCATTTGGGCTCTGTTAAAATTGTTTTCGGGCCGTCTCCGCTGATCCTGTGGATCACTACAGATCCCGGAAGCCGGCCGATACATTCCACGATCAGATCCGTATATTCTTCCATGGACAGGAGGGGAAAGGGGGTCCTTTTGTACAGCTCTTCCAGATCGGTTCCTTCCAATATATGAAGAAGCTGCAGTTTTATTCCGTCTGCCGGAAGATTTCCCAGATAATCCACGGTCTGCAGCATCATTTCCCTGGTCTCCCCGGGCAGTCCCAGGATCACATGGACTACGACAGTAAGGCCGGCTCTCTTCAGCCTTTCGAAAGCGTCCTCAAATACGGCCAGCTCATATCCTCTGCGTATCATGGCCGCCGTCTCCTCGTGGATGGTCTGCAGCCCCAGCTCCACCCATACCGGTTTCTGCCTGTTCAGTTCTTCCAGAAGGGCCGTCACGTCTTCGGGCAGACAGTCCGGCCTGGTTCCCACGGAAAGCCCCACAACACGGGGGTGGGACAGGGCTCTGGAAAACAGAGGCTCCAGATAGGAGACCGGGGCATAGGTGTTGGTATAGGACTGAAAATAGGCCATATATCCCGAGTCTTCCGGCACCTTGCCCGCCACCTTTTCCATGGCTGCATCGATCTGCTGCCATACATCCTCATACCGGCCGGAGGAGACAGCAAACTCACCGGAGCCTCCCCGGCTGCAGAAGATGCAGCCTCCCGTCCCCAGAGTCCCGTCCCGGTTGGGACAGGTCATGCCTCCGTCCAATGCCAGCTTGTAGACCTTTCTTCCGAACTGCCGTCTCAGTTCATAGTCCAGGCTGTGGTACGGTCTGTCACCCCAGAGCATGGAGAAGCTTCCTCTTCTTTTTCTCCTCCGCTGTTTCTTCCTGACCGTTTCCTGCGCTCTCCTCTTCATCCGCTCCGGGCATGAGGCTTCTTAAGCGCTTCATCACATGAAGGTAAGCCGGTATCAGAAACAGATCCGCCGCGACCCAGGCAGCCGGGTTGGCCAGACAGGCTCCCGCATAGCCGAACACGGGAACAAGGCAGAAGCCTACCAGAGATCTGGCTGCCATCTCACAGACTCCCGCCAGGATAGCCAGCCTGGAATATCCCAGACCCTGGATCATGAACCTGACGATGTTCACCAGAGACAGGGGGAAATACATAGCCGAGTTGATCAGAAGAAATCTCCTTGCATTGGCCAGGATCTCCGTCTCCGCCCTGTCCACAAACAGCAGGGCAATGGTATCGCTGAAGAAGTACAGAACCACAAAAGCAGTCAGCGCATAACCGGCTCCCAGAAAGATACAGGATTTCATGCCTTCTCTGATCCGGTTCAGTTTCCTGGCTCCCACGTTCTGGCCGCCGTAGGTGGCCATGGTGGCTCCCATAGCCTCAAAGGGGCAGCAGAAAAACATGCTCACCTTGCTGCCTGCCGTCACCGAAGCCACGGCCACGGAACCCAGAGTATTGACTGCTGTCTGGATCACCACGCTGCCTATGGCGGTGATGGAATACTGAAGTCCCATGGGAATCCCCATGGCGCAGAGCGTCTTCATGGCCCTGATGTCCGGTTTCCACTGATCCTTTTCCATCTTCAGAATCGTATATTTCTTTCTCATATACAGGAGGCACAAAATGCCTGACACTGCCTGGGACAGGATCGTGGCCCAGGCCGCACCTGCCACTCCCATGCCAAGCACCAGGATGGTAAACAGATCCAGAGCCACATTCATCAGAGACGAGATCAGCAGAAAGAACAGGGGCGTGGTGCTGTCTCCCATGGACCGGATGATACCTGACACCATATTGTAGAGACAGGTAGCCGGTATCCCCAGAAATATTACAAAAATATAGGCATAGGCCCCGTCGATGATATCCGCCGGAGTCCTCATCCACACCAGGATCCTGGAGCAGAGGAGACACACAATCCCGGTCATGATCACCGAAAATCCTGCTGTCAGCCATCCGCTGTTGGCCACATACCGGCGCATCATGACTTCGTTCTTCTCACCGAACTTCTGGGCCACCGGGATGGCAAACCCGCTGCAGATCCCCATACAGAATCCGATGATCATAAAGTTGAGGGAACCGGTAGAGCCCACGGAGGCCAGAGCCCGGACCCCCAGATACTTTCCCACGATGATCGTGTCCATCATATTATAAAACTGCTGAAACAGCAGGCCGAAGAGCATGGGGATCAGAAATCCCAGGATCAGCTTCATGGGCGAGCCGGCTGTCATGTCTTTTGTTGTCTTATCTGCCATAATCCATACCTCCCTTAGTTCTGTTACAAGTTTCTAAGTTTAACACATTCCAGCATTTTTGCAAGTAGAATCTCATATAGTTTTACAAAATGATTTTGGGAGTTTTTCATGAAAACGGCGTCCTTTTACATAAAAAAAGCCGTGGAACTGGTATTCCTGGCAGCCTTATGTTTCTGCCTGGGAGACAGCGCCGCAAGGATCGGACAGAGGTATCCTTTTGTGACGGTCTCAGCCTCCGCGGACGGCAACTGGGGCTTAAGTTTCCAGCAGGAGGGCAAACCTCCCGTGGCCAACGCCCCCGCTGAATATCTGCAGCAGTTCAACGCCTACTATGCCGCCAAAACCGACGAAAAAGTCCTCTATCTCACCTTTGATGCCGGATACGAAAACGGCTGCACCGCCGCCATCCTGGATGCCTTAAAAAAGCATCAGGCGCCTGCCACCTTTTTTCTCGTAGGCAACTATCTGGAGACCTGCCCGGAGCTGGTAAAGCGGATGACAGCAGAGGGACACACCGTGGGAAACCACACTTACCATCACCCGGATATGTCTAAAATCTCCACAAAAGAATCCTTCTCCAAAGAGCTTCAGGATCTGGAAAAACTGTATGAACAGGTAACAGGAGAACCTATGAAAAAATATTACAGGCCTCCCCAGGGCAAATACAGCGAGTCCAACCTGAAGATGGCTCAGGAGCTTGGCTACAGCACCTTCTTCTGGAGTCTGGCCTATGTAGACTGGTATGAGGACAAACAGCCCACAAAAGAGGAGGCCTTTAAAAAGCTGCTGGGCCGTATCCACCCCGGAGCCGTGGTGCTGCTCCACAGCACCTCCAAAACCAACGGGGAGATCCTGGATGAGCTGCTGACAAAGTGGGAGGAAATGGGGTACCGTTTCGCCTCCCTGGATGAACTAATCTCCCGGCAGTGACCTGCCCGTCCCATCTTCTGCTTGCCTAAAGGGGAGGCTGTAGGGTATAATAAAGACACCAACTACTAAGAACAGGAGAAAAGAGACCATGGCAAAATCCATAGTGTATTTTTCAAAAGAAATTACCAGCGATACGATGATCCGGATGTATCAGGCTCTGGGAGTGGAACTGCCCGGCAAGGTGGCGGTAAAGCTCCATTCCGGTGAGGTCGGGAACCAGAACTTTATCCGCCCGGCATTTTTAAAACCGGTCATCGACCATGTTCACGGAACTATCGTGGAGTGCAACACAGCCTACAGCGGCAAGCGCAACACAACAGAAGCCCACTGGGAGACCATGAAACTTCACGGCTGGACCGATATTGCAGAAGTGGATATCATGGATGAAGAGAAAGATCTGGAGCTCCCCATAAAAGACGGAAAGCAGATTCAGAAAAACTATGTGGGAGACCATCTGTCACGGTACGATTCCATGCTGGTGCTGTCCCATTTCAAAGGCCATCCCATGGGCGGATTCGGCGGAGCCTTAAAGAATATCTCCATCGGCATCGCCTCCTCCTACGGCAAGGCTTACATCCACGGAGCCGGCAACCCTGACGACATCTGGACCTCGGACCATGATTCCTTCCTGGAGTCCATGGCCGACGCCGCCCGGTCCATCGTAGATTATTTCGGCGGAAAGATGGCTTTCATCAACGTGATGTGCAACATGTCCGTGGACTGCGACTGCTGTGCCGTGGCAGAGGACCCGAAGGTCGGAGACATCGGCATCCTGGCTTCCCTGGATCCCATTGCCCTGGATCAGGCCTGTCTGGATCTTGTCTATGCTTCCGACGATCCTGGCAAAGCCGATCTGATCGAGAGGATCCAGTCCCGCAACGGCGTCCACACCGTAGAGGCGGCTGCCGCCCTGGGCTTCGGCAGCAGAGAATACGAACTGATCACATTATAAGAAAAAGAGGGGGACTGTTTTTCATGGTCTCCCTCTTTTCTGTGCGCAGGCCCCCGAAAGGAGTATTACCGCCTGTAGGCGGTACGGGGGCC
>CAJUJV010000095.1:0-4747 GCA_910586845.1 uncultured Hungatella sp. | reverse complement strand
CGATTCTTTCAATCATTTCCCTATATGGGCTTTACTCCCGGTTCTCCAGAAATACCTCCAGATTTCCCAGCTGCCGTATAGCATCCCGGCGTCCCAGGTCATAGACCTGCTGCAGCTTTTCCGGATCATTGCAGGTGCGGCCGATGTCCAGCTCCCGGCTGGGAGCGATGACCATGGCCCTGCCCTCCTCTTCCAGACGCCGGAGCAGCTTCCTGGTGTTGTTGTATTTCTTGTGGCGGTTTTTCATGGCTGCCACAAACCTGGGATACCGGCGGTAATATACCACGGCCAGCCCTCCGTATTCCGGTTCCTTTACATACTCTCTGTGCCGGGTCAGCACCACCACATTCTTTGTGTATCCCATTTTCATAAATTCATGGACCGGAATGCTGTCCGTACAGCCTCCATCCAGCAGTTTCATGCCCCCGTACTCCACGATCCTGGACACATAGGGCAGAGAGGCGGAAGCCCTCATCAGGTCGATCTGGGCTCTCAGGTCCGTAACCCGCAGATATTCTGCTTTTCCCGTCTCCAGGTTACTACAGGTTACATAGTAGTTGATGCCCGAACGTTCAAAGGCCTCATGGTCATAGGGATCCAGCTTATCCGGCAGTACATGATAGCAGAACTCCTCGTCTACCATATCTCCTGTTCTCAGCAGGTTACAAAAGCTCATAAACCGCTTGTCCCTGCAGTACTTCTTATAGTAGCGGATGCTCCGCCCCGCCTGTCCTGACACAAAGGAACAGCCGTGTATGGCTCCTGCCGACACTCCGATAACCCCGTCAAAAGAGATCTTATGTTCCAGGAATACATCCAGCACTCCTGCAGTATAGATGCCCCGCATACCTCCGCCTTCCAGCACCAGACCGGTCTGCCGGCCTGACTGTTCCCTGTTTTCTCTCATTTCTCCGACCCTCCGTTTTCTTTCTGCTTACAGGACCTTGCTGCTCTTTCTCTCCGGTCCCCGAAACGATCTTATATAATCATCTGTATAGAAAGTATAGACAAGCTGTACGGTCATAATACACCAGATCACCGGTTCACAGAAGATCACCGCCATATAGGCAAACCGGGGGATGAGCAGGATGACAAAGAGGATCTTCCCGAAAAATTCGATGATGCTGGACACCAGAGGCAGCAGCTTGCGCCCCAGCCCCTGAAGGGCAAACCTGGTATCCAGAAGGATTCCCAGAACCGCGTAAAACGGCGCCACAACCTTCAGATACCTGGCACCGTTTTCCAGGACCACCGCCTCGCCGGAACCGGAGATCCATCTCACCAGCCCGGGAGCGCAGACCCACATGACCGCCGTGATGATCACTGTCACCACAACGTCATAAAGGTAGACGCATTTCATGGCTCTCCGGATCCTTGCCCCCTGATCCGCCCCCTTATTCTGGGACACGAAGGTACTGAAGGCCATTCCCATGGAAGAAAGAGGCATCATGCTGAAGAGATACAGCTTTCTGGCCGATGTGTGGGCGGCTATGATCAGATACCCAAGGCCGTTGATTCCGTACTGAAGGATCACCGAGCCTGCGGACACGATGCTGCTCATGAATCCCATGGAAAATCCCTGTCCCAGAAGCTCCCGGTACATCCCTGGATCCGCCTTAAAATGCCTCCTCTCCGGCACCAGAATTCCGGTCTTCTTAAAAATGTAGACAACACAGAGGACCACGGAGATCCCCTGGGAGATGACGGTGGCTACCGCAGCTCCCCTGACTCCCATGCCCAGACTGGTGATAAACACAATGTCCAGAACGATGTTGACGACAGATGAGAGGATCAGAAACATAAGGGGCATGAAACTGTTGCCCACGGCCCTGAGAAGCCCTGCGCACAGGTTGTAGGCAAACATGACGATGACAAACAATGTCACTGTGGAAATATAGCTGTAAGCCTCGTCGATGATCTCCGCCGGAGTGTTTAAAAGCCTCAGAAGAGGGTACAGGCAGACCTGGGCAATGACCGTGATCACAAGAGAGGAAAACAGGCCGATGACCATGGAACTGGCCACGGACCGTTTCAGCTGTTCCCGGTCCCCGGATCCGAAGCTTCTGGCCGTCACGATGGCCAGCCCGTTGCCGATGCCCAGGGCGAATCCCACCATCAGATCATAGATGGGGGTACACACCCCGATGGCGGCAAGAGAAGCATCCCCCAGATAATTGCCCACGATCATGGTATCCATGGTGTTGTAAAACTGCTGGAAGATATTGGAGCCCAGAAGAGGAAGGGCAAAGAGCACCAGGGACCGAAAGATCGGTCCCTGAATCATATCAATGTTTTTTGTTACGGCGAATTTATTTTTCATATCATGACACAATTCTTTCTGTTCGTATTTATGTAATCACGCCGGCAGGACGGCTCATCAGTCCAGGTCCCGGCCGTTGGAGGCGATGACCTTTTTATACCAGTCAAAGGATTTCTTCTTCCTCCGCTCCAGAGTTCCCTGCCCTGCGTCGTCCCGGTCCACATAGATGAAGCCGTAGCGCTTGCTCATCTCTCCCGTGGAAGCGGACACCACGTCGATACAGCCCCAGGTAGTGTAGCCCCACAGCTCCACTCCGTCCTCGATGGCCTCATCCATGGCCTTTATGTGCTCTCTCAGATAGGCGATACGGTAGTCGTCGTTGATAGAGCCGTCCTCCTCGATGACATCCTTGGCTCCCAGGCCGTTTTCCACGATAAACAGAGGCTTCTGATACCTGTCATACATGGCGTTCATGGTGATCCGAAGTCCCAGAGGATCGATCTGCCAGCCCCACTCGCTGGCCTTCAGGTAAGGATTCTTCACGGACTTAAACAGGTTGCCGTCAGCCGCGGCCACAGACGGGTCGGCGCTGGCACAGCGGGAAGAATAGTAGCTGAAGGACACGAAATCCACCGTGTTCTCCCGGAGCATTTCAAGGTCTCCCTCTCTGATGTCCAGGACCACGTTCTTCTCCTTAAACACTCTCTTACTGTAGGATGGATAATAGCCTCTGGCCTGAACGTCGATGAACATCATGTTGTCCCGGTCCTTGTTCATGGCCATCCACACATCCTCCGGGTTGCAGCTGTAGGGATAGAACTGTCCTCCTGCCATCATGCAGCCGATCTTGTTGTCCGGATTCACCTCATGGCCGATCTTCGTGGCCATGGCGCTGGCCACCAGCTCATGGTGAGCGCCCTGATAGATGGCCTGATCCCGGTTCTCTCCCGGCTTGAAGCACAGGCCTGCACCCGAGAAGGGAGAGTGAAGCATCACGTTGATCTCGTTGAAGGTGAGCCAGTACTTTACCAGACCGTTAAACCGCTCAAAGCACACTCTGGCATAGCGGACAAAGCAGTCGATCATCTCCCGGCTCTTCCAGGACTCATACTTCCTCACCAGCCCCATGGGCACGTCAAAGTGGCACAGAGTCACCAGAGGCTCGATGCCGTACTTCTGGCATTCTTTAAACATATCCGTATAGAATGCGATCCCCTCCTCATTGGGAGTCTCCTCGTCCCCGTTCGGGAAGATCCTGGACCAGGCGATGCTGGTGCGGAAGCACTTAAATCCCATCTCCGCAAAAAGCTTAATATCCTCTTTATAGTGATGATAGAAATCAATAGCCTCATGGGACGGATAGAACTCTCCCTCCATCAGTTCCACCGGATACATGTCACCCAGCTTCACATACATACGGTTCTTCCCGTGAGGGATCATGTCGACAGTGGTCAGCCCTTTCCCGTCCTCCAGATAGGCCCCCTCAGCCTGATTGGCAGCAATGGCGCCGCCCCACAAAAAATCTTTTGGAAACATCCTCTTACCTCCTCATTTTTTCGATGCGGACAAAGGCCGCACCTTTCTCATGTCTACTATCATACACCTAAACGGAGGGGGATGTCTATTGGTTTCTTCTGTTTTTATCTCCATGTTGTCCGGGGCAGAATATGTGCGATTTTATAATGAATATCCCTGGATTTCGCGCGATTTTATTGACTTTTTCACCTGATTCGCATATAATAGAAACGATCTCATCAGGAAAGGAGACATCGTCCATGATTGTTACCGCAACTGAGTTTAAAACAAACTTCGGCAAATACCTTGATCTGATTGTCCAGGAAGACATTTTTATCACACGCAACGGAAAAACCATCGCAAAGGTTGTGAATCCCCATGTTTCTGCCGTGGATTCTCTTCGCGGAATGCTGAAAAATGTTCCTTCTGACATTGATTCGGATTCTTTACGGGAGGAGAGACTGTCAAAATATGAAGATCATGTGTGATACCAACATTATCATTGATGTGCTGCTGGAACGGGAGCCTTTCACAGAAGATTCCTGCAAGGTCTTAAGTCTCTGTGAAGAACACAAAATTGACGGTTTTATTTCTGCCTCCTCCATTACCGATATCTATTACCTGGTAAGAAAATATACCCACAGCACCGACCTTGCATATAAGGCAGTCGGAAAACTGCTGGAAATCGTCAAGGTATGCAGTGTTACCAACAGTGATGTCCTTACGGCATTCCAACAAAAAGCAAAAGATTTTGAGGATTGTCTCATGGCCACCTGTGCCAAATCGATCCGCTGTGATTACATCATTACCCGCAACAAAAAAGATTTTCAAGAATTTGATATTCCGCTCCTTACCCCCTCGGAGCTTCTGCAAACATTTTCATAATTTCCAACGCATCTATAGAAATCGAGTAGGGAAGGCTTTTCCCCTACTCGCCGCGCCGGGGGCGGGCCGCTTTAGCGGCATACTCCA
>CAJUJV010000094.1 GCA_910586845.1 uncultured Hungatella sp. | reverse complement strand
AGGTGCCGCGAAGCGGCGCGTGCCGATTCCAAAAAGGGAGGGAAAAGATATGTACGCATATTTTCCAAGCTGTAATTTTACGAAGGCCTCGCCTCAGACCAGTAAGAAAGTGAGGCAGTATCTGGCGGACGTCCATGGGATCAGGACCATCGGCTGCTGCCGCCCGGGCCACAAGAAGCTGTCAGAGGGGGAGATTCCCCTGACCATCTGTCAGTCCTGTTCCGCCATTATCCGTGAGAACACAGGAGTGGAGGACGTAAGTATTTTCCAGTTCCTCAATGAGGACAGCCGGTTCCCCTGGCCCGATTATCACGGGGAAGAGATCACCTTGCAGGACTGCTGGAGGGCTGAAGGGAAGCATGAGCTCCATGAGGCGGTCCGAAGCATTTTAAGGAAAATGAACATGAAGGTGGTGGAGCTTGAGGAGAACAGGGACAAGAGCCGGTTCTGCGGCGTGTTCCGGTACAATCCCATGCAGGAGGCCAATATCCAGATCGCCCCTCACTATTTTGTGGACCATATGGAGGGGAAGCTGGAATTCCATACTCCCAAGGAGCAGCAGGTTCTCATGGAGGAAAACGGGAAGCGATATGACACAGAGCGGGTGGCCGTGTACTGTAACTCCTGCCTGCGAGGACTGATCCAGGGGAAAGTCAACGGAATCCATGTGATGGATCTGATGTTTCCGGAGAACGTATGATGGAATTAAAAAGGGCAGGTATAAAAGACGCAGAGGAGATCTGGAAATTGCAGACAGAGGCCTTTGCTCAATTGCTGGCCAGATATGAAGACTATGACACCAGCCCGGGCAGTGAAACCATGGAGAGGATTGAAATAAAACTCAGACAGCCCTTTACCTATTTCTATTTTATGGAGGAAGCAGAAGGCGTAGTGGGCGCTATCCGGGTGGTGGACAGAAAAGACGGCAGCAGGAAGAGGATTTCCCCGCTTTTTGTGATGAAAGAATACCGGAACAAAGGCTATGCTCAGTCTGCCATAACAGAGGCCGAGAAAATCCATGGACAGGACAACTGGGAATTGGACACGATCCTCCAGGAAGAGGGAAACTGCTTTCTCTATGAGAAAATGGGTTATCACAGGACGGGAAAGTCAACGGTCATCAATGAGAAAATGACCATTGTGTACTATGAAAAAAATTAGCGGATCATGCCTTTTATGTACACGGGGGCGGAGCGGAGTATGCCGTTAAAGCGGCCCGCCCCCGGCCTGGGGAGCAGGGGGAAAGCCTCCCCTGCTCGAATTATGCGCAAGCCCTCGAAAGGAGTATAAAATGGTCTCAGGACTCAGCCCCCTGGCCGTCTCTGGCCAGTTCCTCATAACTGTCTCTTAAGACCTGGCAGGACTGTCCCAGTCTTTCGGTCTCTTCCTCTGTGAGAGACAAGGTCAGCACCCGCTGGATCCCGTTTTTATTTACAATAGAGGGAACCCCGCAGAACACATCTGTCTGTCCGTATTCTCCCTTCAGCATGGCAGAGACCGTGTGGACACTGTTTTCGTCCCCAAGGATTGCCCTGGTGATCCTGGTCATGGCCATGCCGATGCCGTAGTAGGTGGCGTTTTTCGCCTCAATGATCTTGTAGGCGGCGCCCTGGACTTCTTTCTCGATCTCACTGAGCCGTTTCCGGTCGATCTCCGGGTTTTCCTCACAGATTTCCGTAATACATTTGGTGGCTACCTGGGCCTGGCTCCAGGGGACGAATTCGCTGTCCCCGTGCTCACCCATGACATAGGCGTGGACGTTTCTGGGGTCCACCCGCAGGTATTCTCCCAGAAGATACCGGAGCCTGGCAGTATCCAGCGCCGTGCCGGTGCCCAGAACTTTCCTGGGGTTAAATCCTGACAGCATACAGGTAATCTTTGTCATAATGTCCACAGGATTGGTGGCTACCAGAAAGATCCCGTCGAATCCGGAGGAAGTCACAGGGTCCACGATGGACCGGAACACCTTGGCATTCCTCTGGAGAAGAGCCAGCCTGGTCTCCCCCGGCCTCTGTGCCACGCCGGCGCAGATGACCACGATATCCGCGTCGCTGCAGTCCGTGTAATCCCCGGCGTAGATCTTCATGTTGGCGGCGGAGAAGGCGAGACCGTGATTCAGATCCATGGCCTCCCCCTCAGCCCGCTTTCTGTCCAGGTCAATGAGCACCAGCTCATCGCAGACATTCTGGTTTAAAAGGGAGTAGGCGTAACTCATGCCTACCATTCCCGTGCCGACCAGAACTACTTTTCTTTTATCTGTTATCATAATCAGACCTCTTTTCCATGTTTTTGTACTTTGCGTATGGATTTCTCTCTTAGTATCCCGGATTTGAAGAAAAATATGAATGATACAGGGTGAAATGGGAATACAGAAGGTAAAATTTCGGAAAATACCGGAAGAAGAGAAGAAACCAGAGCCGGGCTTGTGTCCGGTGATAAATTATGGTATGATTGCCACAGAAACGATCTATAATCCTGTGGTTTATTTTAAAAACACTTACACAGATGACTGGATCACGGATCCGCTTTCAAAAGACATGATCAGAGAGATGTGGACAGGTCCGAGGTCATTGGTCCCAGAGCGATCGACAGCCCGGTGCTGGGCGGGATTTCTCCCCAGGAACTTTCAGGAGGAGTTAAGACATTGATCTCCATGTACAAAATGCCCCACAAGATATTTAACGCTTCTGTATGCGGCGATAATTGCGTCATCTGATGGATTTCGGAGAGGAAGAGTTTACGGTAAGAATTCTGAATACCGGTCAAACGGTTCATAATATGGACGAATTACTTCCCATTGCCGGAATGATCGTTTAATAGAGGTGAATTTTATGAAAGGGAGCTACAGAATTACGATTTCCAACGCGAAAGTGCGCTATGATTTTATAATCCGCAGAAATATAACAATCATTAAAGGGGACAGCGCCACCGGCAAGACGACCCTGGCGGAAATGGTTCAGGAATACTATGAATCAGGAGAGGACAGCGGAATAGAACTGAGCTGCGAAAAATCATGCCGGGTGCTTGGGGGACGGGATTGGAATATGGTACCTTAAAGCAGACCTGTAATGAGCTATATCATATTTATGGAAAAAGGGATTACAAATAACATTTCATCGAAAATAGTCAGACAGATGAAGCAAATTGACCTGTAAATTTAAATCAGAAAAGGAGACATTTCCCATGTTAGAGACAGGAACAAAAGCTCCGGCATTTTCCCTGCCGGACCAAAACGGACAGATTCATACGTTAGAAGAGTACAAAGGCAAAAAGGTGATCCTGTATTTTTACCCGAAGGACAACACTCCGGGCTGTACGAAGCAGGCCTGTAATTTTGGAGAACTGTACCCTCAGTTTCAGGAAAAGGGAGCCGTGGTCGTCGGCGTCAGCAAAGACAGTGTGGCTTCCCACAAAAAATTTGAGGTAAAATACGGACTTCCCTTTACGATCCTGTCGGATCCGGAGCTTGCCTGCATCCAGGCTTATGACGTGTGGCAGGAGAAGAAAAATTACGGAAAAGTGTCCATGGGAGTAGTGCGGACCACTTACCTCATCGACGAGAACGGTGTGATTATAAAAGCTTTTGGTAAAGTGAAAGCTGCCGATAATCCGGCCCAGATGCTGGCGGAGCTGAAAGAATCATGAAGATTATCATCTCCCCGGCCAAGAAGATGAATGTGGACACAGATTCTTTTGATATCGGAGGCCTGCCGGAATTTCTGGAAGAGACGGAAGTTCTCATGAAGGAGATCCGGCAGATGTCTCTGTCAGAGGCAAAGGAGCTGTGGAAATGCAACGATAAGCTGGCGCGGTTAAACTATGAGCGGTTTCAGACCATGGACCTCAATAAGAATCTGACGCCGGCTATTATGGCCTATGAAGGGCTCCAGTACCAGCATATGGCTCCGGCGGTGCTGACCGCGGAGGCTCTTCATTACATAGCGGATCATCTCTGTATCCTGTCGGGATTTTACGGTCTCTTAAAGCCCTTTGACGGGGTGACGCCCTACCGGCTGGAGATGCAGGCCAGACTTTCGGTGAAGGGATGCAAAGATCTGTATGATTTCTGGGGAGACCGGTTGTATAAGAAGCTGCGGGAGCTTGACGAAAAGGCAGGAGATCAGGACCGGGTCATCATCAATCTGGCCTCAAAAGAATACTCCAGATGTATCGAGAAATACGTTGCCCCCGGCGACCGCCTGCTTACGGTGGAGTTCGGCGAGATGGCGGACAAAAAGGTCAAGCAGAAAGGGACTCTGGCGAAGATGGCCAGAGGGGAGATGACCCGGTTTCTGGCAGAGAATCAGATCAAAAGGCCGGAGGACATGAAAGAGTTTCATGAGTTGGGATTCACTTTTTCTGAGGAGCTGTCAGGGAAAGGGCGGTATGTCTTTATTATGAAAAGATAAATCGAACATATAATGGAAGTGAGGAGAGGTTTTATGCCGAAAGTAGTGATTCATAAACTGGGGCCAGTAGATCATTGTGAGCTGGAGATCAATGATTTTACCGTGTTTACCGGCCCTCAGGCTTCGGGAAAAAGTACGGTGGCAAAAAGCATATTTTTCTTTAAGAATATTAAAAATATTATGTTCGAGCAGTTTAGGAAAAAATGTTTGTTGAACAATCTGCTGACGGAGGAATCCCTTGAGCTTTCTCTTAAAAAACGTATAGAAAGAGAAATTCGTTCCAACTTTCTCCAGATTTTTGGAACCACATGGCATATGGATACGGCGATGAAACTTGAGTATTCCTATAACAATGATATATCCATTCAGGTTTCTCTGGAGAAGGGCTTTGAGTCTCCAAATTACATTTGGCTTGAATTCAGTCAGAATTTAAAAAATTTTATCTGGAAGCTGGAAAAGATTACGCAGAATGAAGCGGTAGTCCATGGCGACTTGCTTTTTATTAAAGAGAGGATTAATGAGTTTTTTGACGATGAAGCAGAGATTGTATTTGTACCGGCAGGACGTAGCATGATCACTCTGCTGAGCACTCAGCTGAATTATCTCTACAGTTCCATGGACGACACGCAGAAGAAGAATCTGGATTACTGTACTCAGAATTATCTGGAAAGGATTCTGCGGCTGAAACCGGAGTTTTCTCTGAGCGCCGATCAGATGATCCAAAATATAATTCATTTAACGGACAGAAAGATTAACAAAGCTCTGCTTATTTCTGCCGCAGAATTGATGAGAAACATTTTAAAGGGAGAATATCGGTATGTGGACGGAGAAGAGCGATTGCAGCTTTCACCGGGTCAGTATGTAAAGATCAATTTTGCCTCATCAGGGCAGCAGGAGGTTGTCTGGATATTAAATGTTATTTTTTATTATCTTCTCAATAACAGAAAGACTTATTTTATCATTGAGGAGCCGGAGTCTCATCTGTTCCCCAATGCCCAGAAGCTGATAGCAGAATTTATATCGCTGGCTAAAAATGATGGAAGAAACCAGATCTTTATTACCACTCACAGTCCCTATATTTTGGGGGCCTTCAACAATCTGCTCTATGCTGACAGGATTTCCAGGAGTGTAGATTCATCAGAACTGGACCAGATCATATCAGCGGATAAGAGAATGAGATTTTCGACGCTTTCCGCATATTTCATAGACGGAGGAGAGGTGATACCCTGTATGGATGATGAATTTGAATCCATCGAAAACCAGGTCATCGACGGGGCCTCTCAGGATATTAATGACGATTATGATAATATGGTACTGCTGAAAGAAAAATATGTATCAGAGGAAGGAATTTAATATGCTGCTTACTATAGATAAGTCTCTTTGCGAAATACGTCAAAAGACCATAGTCTCCAAAGATCAAAGATCATCGAGGAAGCACTGCGCCCGTAATCTGCAGCAAAAATATAACGTGAGGCATTATAAGCTGGATGGAAAACTGATTTCTCAGAAAACATGCTGCGATTTTCTACTGATAAATGACACTGTAAAGAGAGCATATTTTATAGAATTAAAGGGACGTCATATTGAGGATGCAATTTCCCAGCTGGAATCAGGTTATAATTTGTTTCGATCAGAACTTAAGGGATATGAGATCCATCTTAGAATCGTTCCAAGTAAGGCTCGCACTCACAGTCTTCGGGACCCTGAATTTAGAAAGTTCAAGGCTAAATGGGGGGAGTCGTCTAAAGTGTAAGGAGGAATTTTTTGAAGAGGATCTTTGATGTTTACTAAAAATTATTTGGAGGCCCCCCAATGATAACTCTGAAATCGATCCGCGAGAAAACCGGTTCCGCTTCCTACACCCGTGGAAACCAGGTCTACAAGCAGGGAAAGGTACTCAGACTTGAAAAAACAGAAGACAGGGAAATGATCTGGCTTACGGCAGAGGTGGAAGGCTCTTATGACAACGAGTACCATGTACAGCTCTGTTACGATAAAGGGAAAGAGATATTTACAGATCACGTCTGTGAGTGTGAGGCCTGGCTGTCCTATGACGGGATGTGCAAGCACTGTGTGGCGGTTGCCCTGGAGGCCTACTATGATCAAGCAGCCTCGGGGCAGGTCTCTGCAAAGGCTGCTCCCAAAGATGAGAAAAAGCCGGCCAAAACAGAAATCAAGGCAAAGGCCACGGACCGGAAGCTGACGGAAATCATCTATGCCAGCACCATGAGGGAGAAGGCCAGGTACCTTCAGCCCGAGCTAACCGGCCATGTGGAGCTGCAGCCCATCTTTAAGAGGGAGTACGGAAGCTGGAGCCTGGAATTCAAGATCGGGGCAGACCACAAATATGTGCTGAAAAATATCGGCCAGATGGTTGATACAGTGGAGGGCAACGAGTGGGCAGAGTATGGAAAAAAGCTGGCTTTTTACCATGAGCGGAGCGTATTCACGCCCAGGAGTCAGGAGCTCTTAAAGCTTCTGGAGGAATATATCCTTTATGAGAGAGAAGTTGTGACAGCCTATAACCGGCGGAATTTTTTTTCATACCGCAGTTATCAGTATTATACTCCGGAAACGATGACGAAACGGAAGGTTTCTCTCACCGACGAGTGGATGGTTCGGTTTGCTCAGATTCTGGCCGGAGAAAGCTGCGGGGCGGAGATCGAGGGAAAGCCGGCTGCCCTCAGATTCGAAAAAGGAAATATTCTGCTGGACACGGCAGTGAAACCTCTGCCGGAAGGCGGATATGAGCTTACGGTTCCGGAGGCAGAAGTTTTTCAGGGAAAGAGGCAGGTGTGTATCCGCACCGACTCAGTCATCCATGTCTGCGACCGGGAATTTTCCCTGCAGTTTGGCCTGATCGGAAGTCTGTTTTCCGCGGAGAGAAAGACATATGGGATCCATCCGAAAGATGTACAGTCGTTCTGTGCCTCGGTTCTGCCGATCTTAAGAGATTACACCCGCTGTCAGACAGAGGGGGTAGAAGAGTATGAGCCGAAACCATGTCAGATCCGGATCTATCTGGACCGGCAGGAGGGGAGGATCACTGCCAAAGCCCTCTGTTCTTACGGAGACATATCCTACAATATGACAGAGCCTCTGTCGGTCAGCGAGATGTACCGGGATTTCCAGAAGGAACAGGTGCTCAACGGGATGATCGGTCAGTTCTTTTCGGAGATTGACCGGAAGGACAAGATCTTTTTCATCCCGGAGGAAGAGGAGGAAACGGTTTACCGCCTGCTCAGCGAGGGCATCGGCAATTTTCAGCAGATCGGAGAAGTCTTTGTCTCTGACAGCTTAAAACGTCTGAGGATCCTTCAGACTACCGGCATCCGGGTAGGGGTCACCATGAGAGCAGGACTTTTGGAGGTGGATATCGAGTCGGAGCAGATGTCCCTGAAGGAAATAGAAGGAATCCTGGAGAGTTACAGACGGAAGCGGAAGTTTTTCCGCCTGCCCGACGGTTCCTTCCTTCAGCTGGAGGACAACGGACTGTCCGCTGTAGCGGAACTGGCGGAAGGCCTGGAGCTTAAGGGGACCGAGCTGGCAGAAGGCCATGTGGAGATCCCGGGTTACCGTTCTTTTTATCTGGACCAGATCCTGAGGGAAAACGGCGGCGATCTCCAGGTGACCAGGAGCCGGGAGTTTAAAGCCCTTCTGCGGGACATGAAAAATGTGGAGGACAGTGACTTTGATGAGCCTTGCGGGCTGAAAGCAGAGCTGAGACCCTATCAGAAATTCGGCTATCGGTGGATGATGACTCTGTGGAAGCTGGGTTTCGGAGGGATCCTGGCCGATGATATGGGGCTGGGCAAGACGATCCAGACCATCGCCTATCTGCTGGCAAGAAAACAGGGGATCGGCGAGAGAGAAGACCTGCCGCAGGAGGAGACAAGAGAGTATCTTGGACTGATCATCTGCCCCGCCTCTCTGGTGTATAACTGGGAAAATGAGATCCGGCGCTTTGCCCCGTCTCTGTCTGTGGTGACGGTAACAGGTACAGCCGCCGTCCGCCGGGAAAAGATCAGGAGCGGGGAAGGGGATATCCTGCTGACATCCTATGATCTGCTGAAACGTGACGTGGAGGAGTATCAGGGTTTCCTGTTTCAGAACACGGTCATAGACGAGGCCCAGAACATCAAAAACTACACGACCCAGGCCGCAAAGGCCGTCAAGGCAGTCAGGAGCCGGCAGCGCTTTGCCCTCACGGGAACGCCCATTGAGAACTCCCTGAGCGAGCTCTGGAGCATCTTCGATTTTCTCATGCCAGGAATCCTGAATTCCAATAAACAGTTCCGGACCAGGTATGAGCAGCCCATCGCAGCCGGCCAGGATGATCGGGCCGCATCCCGCCTGAGAAAAATGATCCGGCCCTACATCCTCAGGAGAGTCAAATCAGAGGTTCTGAGAGAGCTTCCTGACAAGATCGAAAAGGTGATGTACTCCCAGATGGAAGAGAAGCAGAAAAAGCTTTATGATGCTAATCTCCAGAGGCTGCTGGCTTCCCTCAATGATCAGACTCCGGAGGAATTCCGTACCGGGAAGCTGCAGATCCTGGCAGAGCTGACCAGACTGCGCCAGATCTGCTGTGATCCGTCTATGGTCTACGAGAATTACGACGGAGGCTCCGCCAAGATGGAGACTTGTATGGAGCTGATCCGCAGCGGAGCGGCGGCAGGCAATCAGATGCTTTTGTTTTCCCAGTTTACCACAGCCCTTGACCGCATCGGAGAGAGGCTGCGCCAGGAGGGGATCCCCTATTATATGCTGACCGGAAGCACATCCAAGGAGATGAGGGCCAGGCTGACTGCCGACTTTAATCAGGACAAGACCCCGGTATTTCTCATTTCCCTTAAAGCGGGAGGCACGGGGCTGAACCTGACCGCGGCTACGATGGTCATTCATTTTGACCCTTGGTGGAACATGGCGGCGCAGAATCAGGCTACGGACCGGGCCCACAGGATCGGGCAGAAAAATGTGGTTACGGTCTATAAACTCCTGACCAAGGACACTCTGGAAGAGAAGATCCAGAAGCTGCAGGAGAGAAAAGCCCGGCTTTCAGACGAGATCATCACAGAGGGGAGCATATCAGATACTCTGGCTACAAAGGAAGAACTGTTTGCCATCCTTCAGGATTGAAACCCAGATACATAGACAGAATAACGGCGGTGCAGAGTCTTTCATGACTCTGCACCGCCGTTTGTGTCAGTCCGGATTATACAGAACTGTCATCTTCTTTTTTTCTTCGTTTTCGTGAGCTGTAGACCATCTCTTCACCTACACATCCCAAGATAGCGAACCACAGGATCCAGCCCATAGTACGTTTTCCGGTATGACCGGTTTTCGGAAGTCCGAAGAGAGGAACATCCTCTTCCGGAATATAGAGGAAGGTCTGCTGTTCGGGATCCCACACCTTTACATAGGCTCTGGGCACGCCGTCTTCTACGATGATGATCCTTTCAGGGCTGTCAGGATCATTGGGATCCGGGAATTCTGTCACTACAGGAGTGTCAGGGTTTTCCGGATTTTCCGGCGGGGTTTCGCCTGTGGACTGAGATTCCGCGGGAGTCGTTCCGGCCGGAGTGGTCTCTGAGGGAGTCTGCCCCTGAGTAACCGGTTCGGTGGGACGGGTCTCGCCCGGTCCGTCGTCATCATCGTCATCGTCTCCGCTGTTTCCGCCGCCACCGCCGGGCCGGTGATTGATGAAGGAGGCCTGAGCCGTCTCATCTGCCTTGATTTCCCCGCTGGCTCCGTTGGAGCTGGTGGTATAACCATCCATGTCGGCTTCCCATTCCCTGATGCTGTAGAGGGTTCCCTCAGGAAGATTCCGGATAGTGACGGACTCATCATGCTTCAGCGATATGCGGTCGCCGCTCTTGATGGTTCCCTGTTTGGAACCGTCATAGTTATAGGAGCCGGTCAGTTCCTGTCCGCTGCTGTCCGTGAGAGTCACGGTGAAATTAAACAGCCGGTTTCTGTCGCCTCTGGTTCCGGTGACCGTCTTCCTGAGCGACAGATGGCCCGAACCGGGCTCGTCGACTAATTTCTCGTTCTCGTAGAGGACATTGTGACTGCCATGGGTGATGACTCCCGTCTCGACGCCGTCCTGGGGACTGGTAATGTAGCCCTCGGTCTGAGTCTCCCTGATGGTGTATCTTGAACCGACAGGCAGTGTGTGGAT
This sequence comes from uncultured Hungatella sp., assembly GCA_910586845.1. Taxonomy (GTDB): domain Bacteria; phylum Bacillota; class Clostridia; order Lachnospirales; family Lachnospiraceae; genus UBA3402. The sequence continues at coordinate 2,646 of CAJUJV010000094.1, read as the reverse complement.
AGTGACGGTGTCGCCGTGCTTTAATTCGATGTTCAGCTGACCGCCTGTAATGGTCCCTTCTTTCGATCCGGTGTAGTGGTAGCTGCCGAAGAGAGGACTTCCGTTCTCGTCTGTCAGCGAGATGTGGAAATGGAAGTATCTGTCGGTCTCTCCCCCCTCTGTGACGATCTTGGTGAGAGAAAGGTTGCCGTGCTCATTATCCAGATCGTTGTCCGGCTTCTCGTTGGTGAAGGTGACGGCCGACGAAAACAGGGATTTGCTGTCCATCTTGATCTGTCCCGTGACTTTGTTGCCGGCAACCGGCTCGCCGTGGTCTTTGGAGACGCTTACATAATAGTCGGAACCGTTGGTCTCCTCTATGACATATTGTGTGCCTTCTGGCAGATCGTGGATGGTAACAGTATCGCCGTGTTTTAATTCAATGTCCAGCTGACCGCCGGTAATCGTTCCTGTCTTTGCACCGGTATAACCGTAACTGCCGGAGAGAGGACTTCCGGTTTCGTCTGTCAGTGAGACATGGAAACGGAAGAGGAGATTTCTGTCGGCTTCACTGCCGTCTGTCACGACTTTGGTGAGAGAGAGGCTGCCGTAGTGTTTCTCGGGTTTTTCCTCTTTCTTTGTGTTGGTGAAGGTGAGGGTGGAGGTCAGCACCTGGTCCTTATCAGCCTTGATGGTTCCGGAAATCTGGGGGCCGTTTGTTTTGGAGGCCGAGGACTCATTGGTTTCCTTTACTTCAACATCTACATCATATCCGTCTGTATCAAGTTCGGTGACTGTGTATTCGGTGCCTTCCGGCAGGAACCGGATCTCGGCAGATTCTCCGGATTTCAATTCCACGATACCGCCGCTGCTGATCGTGCCTTCTTTGGAACCGATGCAGGTGTACTGGCCTTCCAGAGGCTGGCCGCCCTTGGTCAGTTCTACTTTGAATCTGAAACTTTTATCGGAGGTTTCGCCAACCAGCTTTTTCTCGATGCGCAGGTTTCCGGATTTGTCTCCCAGAATAAGTACACCGTTGCAGCCTATACCGCCTCCATGCATGGCGGAAATGTTGCCTGAGACGGTTACTTTTTTGATAGCATCTATATTTTGCTTTGTATTATTATCCGGGGGAGTAGCTGTCAGGCCCATAAGTCCTTTTTCTGTTGGATAATTGATATGGAGTACCAGAGGATCAGTTTTGAGCTGACCTGGAACAGAGTCATGATTACATGCGCCTGTCCAGTTATGAGAGCCGCCGCCCAGCATATAATCATATACAGTGCTTTGTCCTACACAGAAGTAGTCCTGAGCAATTGTCCCTTTATTATCATCATTAAAGAACTCTTTATACACCTGTTTTGTTTGTTCATCGCCGGCATGCTCTGTAAGGTTCTCCCCCATTGATCGATTACCATAGATAGCAGCACCGTTAATAGTAAGTGCATTGAGATCACCTTTTCCGCATCCAGCCACACCGCCTCCGTAACCATAAGCGGTATTGTCGGTGATTTCAGCATTGAATATTGTCAATATGCCATGATCATCACTTTTGTCGGATGTTTCCACATAGATACCACCGCCGCCGAAATCATAATCTGTGAGAGTGTAATTGTCTTGGATAACACCGCTTTCGATGGTTCCCAGGGCTTCACAGCGGATACCACCGCCTTCACTGTGCCAAGAAGCATTGTTTTCAACTGTCCCTCCATTCATATGGAATGTTGGGGAAATCGGCTTATCACCTACTTCATGTCCTCCTATGTTTTGGCCTGTTTTATGCCAGAGTAAAATACCGCCGCCGCCTTCATAGGAGAAATTATGATTAATGAAGCAATTACCACTGATGGTTAAGTCTCCGCCGGAAAAAATGCCGCCGCCGCCAAGGCTTGCAGGAGTTGTTGACTCTATTTTAGGATAAGCTATATTTCCAATGACAGAACCACCAGTAATATCAAGTGAATTTTTATTGCTTTCATTGGTATAAGGTGCAATGTAAATACCGCCGCCACTACTTTTTATACGTTCATCTTTATTTATGAATCCACCTAAAGCAACATTACCAGCAATTTTTGTATTACCGTCAATGACAACATGACTGCCATTTGTTGCATATATACCGCCGCCGTTGGTGGCCAGATTTCCGACAATCATTGCCTCGTCACTAATGGTGGCATGGCTGTTATTAAGATAGATACCACCGCCGTTTTGGATTGTTGCATCTGTTCCGTCAGTACTGTTTTCAGAAAGGCTTCCGCGTGTTCTTACACTGTTATTAGCAATAACACCGCCGGACATATTTAAAGTACCATTTATGACGGAAATACCGCCACCATTGCAGCTTTTGTGGTCATTACCAACAATATATCCACCTGAAAAGTTTAAAGTACCTCCATTTACTGAGACAGCACTGTCTGTTGAGGTAGTACTAGTGATTCGGCCGTTTTTTATATTTAGGATGCCGCCATTTTCTACATAGATGACACTTTTGACATGTGAGGTTTTAAGTGTAGGAAAATCTTTCAGATCGATTTTTTGTTTTTGGCGTGTAACATTTAAATCTGGTTTACCATTTGAAGCTTTTTCTATATAGTTAACATTTGTTATGTTATAACCTGACTTTTACAGTTTCAGCTGGAAAATCAATTTTATAAATGCTTAAAATCC